>JBBQTU010000169.1:0-9516 GCA_038213005.1 Tepidisphaerales bacterium
CCAAACGCCAGTCGCGCCGCCGCAACCCTTTCGCCCCCTGTGCCCCCACTGCGGTTGCAGCGAACTGATTCACCTGCGTGAACTGCCACGCCCGCGCAGTCGTGGTCCCTAGCCTCTGTACCCGCCAAAGCTTCTCCAACCCTGGATCAATCTGCCCTCTCACGGGCGGACAGGTCTATCATGGTCGCAGCCCTGAAAAACGCCGTCAACCCCCGCAAACAACGCCACAACAACCCCCGCGATCACGCTCCTTGACCCTCCACCGGCACTCCCACGCCCGCCACGGCGATAGCCGTTCAGTCCAACGGAGTTTTCGCGGCGGGAGTACCGCCCCGAAAACTCATAGTCTTGTCTGTTCTTTTCTTTTCTTTTCTTTTCTTTGTATTTCGTGCTTGCCCGGACTCCAGGCACGCCCACTGAGGATGTAGCCGCCCGCCGCACTTGGCACCCGCTCCCTTGCCTGTATATTGGCTCACCTATGGCAAAGAAATACACCATCGGGCTGGACTACGGCACCAACTCCTGTCGCGCGCTGCTCGTCGACGTCAAGAGCGGCGACGAACTCGCGGCCGCCGTCTTCAACTATCCCCACGGCGAAGCCGGCATCCTCCTGGATCCTCGCGACCCCAACCTCGCCCGCCAGCATCCGCAGGACTACATCGACGGCATCGAAGCCACCGTCAAGGAAGTCCTCAAGAAGGCCGCCTCCGTCCCCGGCTTCTCGCCCGCCAGCGTCATTGGCTTCGGCGTCGACACCACCGGCAGCACGCCGATCCCCGTCGACCCAACCGGCACGCCCCTGGCCTTCAGCAAGGAATTCACCAATGACCTCGCCGCCATGGCCTGGCTCTGGAAAGACCACACCGGCCACGCCGAGGCTGAAGAGATCACCGCCAAGGCCGCAAAACTCAAGCCCGAATACCTCGCCAAGTGTGGCGGGCGATATTCCTCCGAGTGGTTCTGGTCCAAGCTCACCCACTGTGCTCGCACCTCACCCAAAGTCTTTGCCGCCGCCTACACATGGGTCGAATGCAGCGACTACATCCCCGCCGTCCTCACCGGCGTCACCGACGCCAACGAAATCAAACGCGACATCTGCGCCGCCGGCCACAAGGCCATGTGCAACCCCGCCTGGGGCGGCTATCCCGATGTGAAATTCCTCAAGAAGGTCGACGCCAAACTCGAAAAGGTCCGCAAGACGCTGCCCAGCAAGACCTACTGCATCGCCGATTCCGTCGGCGGCCTGACCCAGGCCTGGGCCGACAAACTCGGTCTGCCCGCTGGCATCCCCGTGGCGGCCGGCGCGTTTGACGCCCACACCGGCGGCGTCGGCTCCGGCATCACCCCCGGCTCGCTGGTCAAGATCATCGGCACATCCACCTGTGACATGATGGTCGCCCCGATGAAACGCAAACTCCCCAACATCCCCGGCCTCTGCGGCATCGTCCCCGAATCCATCCTCCCCGACATGTGGGGCCTGGAAGCCGGCCAGTCGGCCGTCGGCGACATCTTCAACTGGTTCGTCAACGTCATCCAGCCCGGCGGCGCTGACAACGGCTCGCATGCCCAGCTCACCCAAGGCGCTGAAAAACTCCAGCCCGGCGAAAGCGGCCTGCTCGCCCTGGACTGGCACAACGGAAACCGCACCGTCCTGACCGATCAGCGTCTCACCGGCGCCATCATCGGCCTGACCCTGCACTCCACCCCCGCCGAGATCTATCGCGCCCTGGTTGAGTCCACCGCCTTCGGCGCCCGCGTCATCATGGAACGCTTCGAAGAGTACGGCGTCAAAGTCGATCGCGTGATCAACTGCGGCGGCATCGCCGCCAAGAATCCCATGGTCATGCAGATCTACGCCGACATCATGGGCCGCCCCCTGATGATCAGCCGCAGTTCGCAGACCTGCGCCCTGGGCTCGGCCATCGCCGCGGCCGTCGTTGCCGGCAAAGCCGCCGGCGGCTACGACAGCTTCCCCGCCGCCGTGAAAGCCATGACCGGGGTGCAGAAGCAGGTATTCAAGCCCATCAAGAAGAACGTCGCGGTCTACAACCGCATGTACAAGGCCTATCGCCAGCTCCACGACGCCTTCGGCGTCCGCAACACCAAGTCGGACCTCTCCGGCGTGATGAAAGATCTGCTGACCATTCGTGACGAGGTGCGCAAGTAATGGCCTACGAGAAACTCAAGCAAGCCACGTACGACGCCAACCTGCGCCTGGTCGATGCGGGCCTGGTCATCCTCACCTGGGGCAACGCCAGCCAGGTCGACCGCGATGCCGGCCTCATGGCCATCAAGCCCAGCGGCGTGGATTACGACAAGCTCCGCCCCTCGGACATCGTCATTCTCTCCATCGCCACCGGCCAGGTCATCGACGGCCCGGCGCGCCCCAGTTCCGACACCCCCACCCACCTGCACCTCTACCAGTCCTATCCCACCATCGGCGGCGTGGTGCACACGCACTCAACCCACGCCACGAGCTTCGCCCAGGCCCGCCGTGAGATCCCCTGTTTCGGCACCACTCACGCCGACCATTTCTACGGCCCGGTCCTGCTGACCCGTCCCCTTTCCGATGCCGAGATCCAGGGCGAGTACGAACTCAACACCGGCAAGGTGATCGTCGAATGCCTCGCCGCCCGCAAGATCACCGAACCCCTGCACGTCCCCGGCATTCTGGTCGCCAGCCACGGTCCCTTCGCCTGGGGTAAGAACGCGGCCAAGGCCGTCGAAAACGCCATCGTCCTCGAAGCCGTCGCCCAGATGGCCCTGCAAAGCCTGGCCCTCAACCCCACGCTTGGCCCGGTGCCGCAGGCCCTCTTGGACAAACACTTTATGCGCAAGCACGGCCCAAAGGCCTACTACGGCCAGAAGTAGTACCGCCAAGGCAAGTCGGAAAGTCCGACGCACGAAATCCTGACTGCGAGCAGGGGCCTGATGACCGGGGCACAGGCGCGACGGCGCATTGGCCTGGTGACACGGCCGACGTGCCGCCTCGGTTCAGGAGCCTGGCACCGGTGCCATCGCCTCCTGGATCGCCCAACGAAGCGTGCTCGCGGGAATCGGTTTGGTGATGTGCGTGAAGAAGCCCGCCGCAAGGCTGCGCTGCAGGTCCTCCTCCGTCCCATAGCCGCTGACGGCAATGCCCGGGATCGGCCGGTGATCTTTGAACCAGCGCATCACATCCAGGCCGCTGCCATCGGGCAGCCCGATATCACTGACCAGCAGGTCGAATTCCCCCGACTCGGCAGCCGCGAGCGCCTGTTTCATCGTCGCTGCGGTTACCACCTCATGGCCGCTGGTGCGGAGCACCTCGGTCATCACCTCGCGGGTCGCGTCATCATCCTCAACCAGCAGGATGCGCACGGGCCCGGCCACGCCATCGCACAGCGGCTGGGTCGGCCGAGCGGGGCCGGTCGATTCTGTTGCCGCAGCCAGAGGAAGGCGGACGGTGAAGGTCGATCCCTTGCCCAGCCCTTCGCTGGCGACGTGAATGGACCCGCCGAGTTGCTGCATCAGCGACTTGGCGATGGCCATGCCCAGCCCCAGTCCGCTGGGCCGGACATGGCCCATGCTGGATCCCCGCTCGAACGCATCGAAAACGCGGGGCAGGAAGTCGGGATCGATCCCGGCTCCGGTGTCGATGAACCGCAGTTCCAGCATCTGCGCGTCGGTGTTTTCTGATTCGATGGTCAGCGTGCCGCCCAGCGGCGTATATTGCTTGGCATTCTTGATGATGTTCCAGCAGACCTGCTGCATGCGCGTGGGGTCGACGTGGACCATGTGGTGCATGGCCTTGAGTTCGCACCGGATCGTGGGACCCATCGCGTCGTCCTCTTCTGCCGACATCGCCAGCGCGCGTTCGACCAGTTCGTGGGCGTCAACCACCTCGGGTTTCAGGTGCACCCTGCCCTGAGTCATGCGGGTCAGGTCGAGCAGGCCATCGATCAGGTGGCTCTCAACTTCGACGCTGTGACGCATCATCGCGAGCGATTCCTGCAATGCCGCGGGCATCTGCGGATCCTCCTGCAACATTGACAGGCGGATCAGCAGCGGGGTCAAAGGCGTTCGCAGCTCGTGGCTGACGGTCGCCATGAGCCGGTCCTTGGCATGGCTGGCGGCTTCGGCGACGGCCTTGGCTTCGGCCAGTGTCGCTTGCGCGCGCTTCCGATCCGTGATATCGCTCCAGACCCAGTGAATCTGCTGGAAGGCCCCGTCGGCGGCATACCCCACGCTCGCGTCCACCAGGATGTCCAGATGCGAGCCATCCCGACGCACGGCTTCAAGCTCCATCTGCTTCATGCCTCCCTGCTCCTTGAGATCGGCGAAGTGCTCCTTCATCCACTTGCGACTGGCGGGATTGAGCAACTCACCGCACCAGCGACCGCGCACGTCCTGCTTCTTTTCATAGCCCGTGGCCTCTAGGAAGGCCTGGTTGACATCGAGGAGTCGGCCCTCGGCATCCATGGTCTGATAGGGAATGGGCGAACCCTCGTAGAAGAGGCGGAAGCGTTCCTCAGTACCTCGACGCGCTGCCTCAGCGCGGTCGATCTCACCGCCGACGCTTCGGCCGATAAAGACGATGATCACGCTCACGGCGGCCAGGGCAAGCAGGGCCATGATCGCCACCCCCAGCATCGGGTTGATGCCGGCACGGAACATGCCGATGGCAACCCAGTTTCCCCCCACGATCAGACAGAGCATGACCGGCAGCAGCGCCCTGGCCATGCGGGCGCCCACGGAGTCGCCCTCCATAAGTCGCAACGGCCAAGCCTGCGGTCCTGCCGCCGCCAGAAGCCCCATTCCCATCAGCAGCATCGTCGCCGCCGTTGGCAGCGAAACGGGGATCATCGCACCGCCGTAGAGCAGTGGCGTGCCGTACAGATAGCCCAGCAGGACCACCGCGCCCACAGTCGTCACCGCGACAGCCAGAGGGCCGACCAGGCGCGCCCGTGCTCTCGCCCTCGCCTCTTCCGCTCGGGGCGCGGACAATGCGAGCAAGGCCAGTCCCGCCAGCAGCAGCACGGCCGCCGTGATCGGTGAAGTGTGACCGATTCTCGCCCCCTGAATGTACAGCGGCTGGTCATAGACCAGGTCTTCCAGTGCCGTCTTAAACCCTCCGACAGAGCCCGCCACCAGTACGCCCGCCAGCAGTGCCGCCAGCACGGCGGCGGCAACCGCAAACTGACAACGTCCGGGTGAGCGCACGTGAACGAAAAGGCCGACGCCCAGCAGGGCGAATCCCAGGGCCGCGCTCGGAGCCATCGGAATATACCCGGTGCGCCACTGCGCCAAGGCCGGCAGGCCCATCACCCAGCCGATCAAGGCCAGCAGGGGAAAAGCAGTGGCGGAAGCTGCGCAGACGGCCGCGAGCCAGTAATAGTCTGTGTTGTGGGGCGTATTCATGTCATTCATGGTTGTCATCGTGCGTTTCAGGGGACGCGGTTGCGGCCAGAGCCGGCGCAATTCTGGCCGAGGCCAGCGCACTTCCGGCCACGGCCAAGGCGGGTGCGGGATTGCCCCGGCGGGTGCCGACGGCGACCGGGAAGGGGAAGATGGCGGATCTATCAGTTCTGTGGTTGCGGCTCATGGGCAGAGCGACGGTGCGGTCGCCTCCTGAATGGCCCGGCGCAGGGTGCTGACGGGGACGGGCTTGACCAGGTGCATGGCAAACCCTGCCACCAGACTGCGCTGCATATCTTCATCCTGTCCAAAGCCGCTGATGGCGATGCCCGGGATGGGCCGGTGCTGGCTGAACCAGCGCATCACGTCGATGCCACTGCCGTCGGGCAGGCCAATATCGCTCAGCAGCAGGTCGAACGCCTGCGACTCGGCAGCGGCAATCGCTTCCTGGACCGTCGATGTCGGCTGCACGTTGTGGCCCATGGTCCGCAGCAGATGCGCCAGGACCTTGCGCGTCGTCGGATCGTCCTCGACCCAGAGGATGCGCAGCGGCGCTGGCGCGGCGGGCGCGGGCGCGGGAACGTCGGGCAGGGGCGATGCCGGTCTCGCGGGTTGGCCACCCGCGCCCTCACCATCGCCGCCATCACTGCCCGCGCCCTCACCGCCCGCGGTGGTCGAGGCCAGCGGAAGGCGGACGGTGAAGGTCGAGCCTTTGCCGCGTCCCTCGCTGGCGACGGCAATGGACCCGCCGAGTTGCTGCATCAGGGTCTTGGCGATGGCCATGCCCAGCCCCAGTCCGCCGGGCCGGACGTCGGCCATGTTTGGCCCGCGCTCAAAGGCGTCGAAGATGCGGGGCAGGAACTCGCTGTCGATGCCGATGCCGGTGTCGATGAAGCGAAGCTCCAGCATCCCCTCGGCGGTGTTGTCGGACTCGAGGGTCAGGGTGCCGCCAAGCGGCGTGTAGTGCATGGCGTTCTTGATGATGTTCCAGCAGACCTGCTGCATGCGGAGGGGATCGACGTGGACCATGTGCTGCGTGGCCTTGAGGTCCCGCCGGATCGCCGGGCCCATGGCGTCGTCCTCTTCTGCCGACATCGCCAGGGCGCGCTCGAGCAGTTCGTGTGCGTCGACAAACTCTGGCTTCAGTTGCAGCTTGCCGCGGGCCAGGCGGGTGAGGTCCAGCAGGCCGTCGATCAGGCGAGTCTCCAGTTCGATGCCCTGGCGCATCATGGTGATCGATTTCTGCAATGACGCGGGCACCTGCGGGTCCTCCTGCAGCATCGACAAACGCATGAGGATCGGCATCAGGGGTGTTCGCAGTTCGTGACTGACGGTCGCCATGAGCCGGTCCTTGGCGCGGCTGGCCTCTTCGGCGGCGGTCTTGGCAGCAGCGAGCGCTGCCTCGGTCCGTTTGCGAAGCGTCATGTCGCGCAGGATAGAGATCATGGCCGGCCGGCCACCAAGATCGAAGAGACTGGTGTTGAGCTCAATGGGGATCCGACGGCCGTCTTTCCTGAGGCCCGTGGACTCCCAGAGGATTTGGCCCTTCTCGGCCAATTCTTTGGCCCAGACGGCGAATGCAGCGGGATCGTCGCAGGCGTCGATATCCAACGGCGTCATCTGCAGAAACTCTTCGCGATCGTACCCGAACTGTTGACAGGCGACGTCGTTGACGTCAATGAACCGCCCGGGCTTCCCATCCTCGTCGGGCCTGCAAACCAATACCGCGTCGTTACCGCTGTTGAACAGAAGCTGGTATTTTCGCGAGAGTTCGCTGGCGGCCTGTTCGGCCCGTTTGCGCGCGGTGACGTCCATCGCCATGCTGATCACGCATCGCTTGGCGTCGGCGTCTTTTCCCAGCGGCGCAGCGCTGAAATCCCACACCCGCTTGTCACCGCCGGCGGTGTTCACCTCATATTCGCCGCAAACCACCCGGCCGGTGGCCGAGTAGAGCCTGTCGATGTCGGCTCTGACAGCATCGGCGTCCTGGCCATGGGCTCTGTGCGCCCAGTCGGCGATCGTCGCAATCTCCTCGCTCCGATAGCCGGTGATCTCATACCACACGTTGCTTACCATCAAGATCCGCCCGTCCTCCGCATGGATCATGATGGGAAAGGGGGCATCCACCACCGCCCGCCGTAAGCGGTGCTCGCTTTCCCGCACCCGGGTCGTTTGATTCTTTACCGCGCGTCTCAGGCGGCCGTTGAACAGCATCAACGCCAGAACAACCAGCAAACCCGCTGATATGAGCCCCGCCGCAATGTAGACCAGCGGCAGCAGGTAGCGATGTGACCAGGGCTGAGGGGGGGTGAACAGAAAACCGTCCATCGAGTAGTCAGGCCCGAGCAGGCCAAGCTTGGCATACTGGTCTCCGATCTGACGCCAGCGCCAGGGGTTCATATGCCCGACCTCGACCAGGTCGGGCAGAATCAACAGTTCCATGGCCGCGGCTTCGAAGAGCAGATGCTCACGGGTGCTGCGCGTGCTGTAACGACCGAGGATCAGGTTGGCCATTTCTGTACGATGAGACATGGCGTAGATCCAGCCGCGGCGGGAGGCGTCCATGAACGCCGCGACCCGCTCGGGATGCTCAGTTGCTTCCTTCTGGTTGGTGAAAAGGCAGTCGCCGTAGAAGTCGATGCCGTACTTCAGGGGATGGATCAGGTTGACGTCGATTCGTCGCTGCTTCATGAGGAACGGCTCGTTGGTGGAGTAGCACGAGATGGCATCGGCGCGGCCCTCGATCAGGTCCTCGATGTTCCATGAGTGAGGCAGGCGTTGTATGTTGCGGTCGTTCAGACCCTCGTTGCGGAGCATCGCCGTGATCTCGGGGTCGACCGCGGTCTCAATCATGACGCGTTTGCCGCGCAGATCCTGGGGCGTGTGGATGCCGGAGTCGCTTCGGACCATGAGCATCGTCGGAGCGTGTTGGAAGATTGCGCCAATCGCGACCAGCGGCTGCCCCTGCACCCGTTGGATGAGAAGATTCGACCCGCTGATGCCGTATTCGGCATGGCCGGTGGCGACAACGGACGTCGGGTCCAGTTGGGGAGTCGCCTCTTTGAGGATGACCTCCAAGCCGGCGTTACGGAAGTAGCCCTGTTCAATGGCCGCGTAATAGCCGGAAAACTGGAACTGGTGATGCCACTTGAGCTGTAAGGCGACGCGTTGCAGGGCGCGTCCGGGGACGTTGTGCATCAGTTCTGCCGACGGGCTGGCCAGAGCCTTTTGGCATAACAAGGCGGTCCCTGTGCCGGCCGCCAGCAAGGCGGCTATCGTGACCAGAACAAGAAAGGCGAATCGCCTCCGCGCGCTCATCAACGTCCCCCGATCACTATTGAACCCTGCCAATCGACTCCAGCCACGGTGCCCAAAGGCCAAATGGCGGAGCGATCAAACCTGACGACAACCTCAGAATCCCCAGCCCGATGTGCACACAGACGATCTCGGCGTTCAGAAGAAGCAGTCTACTGCCTGTGGGGTCCCACTGCATCACGGGAACGAGGGGAATGCTGTGTTGGAGTCGGTATCTATGTGTGCCATCTTGCTGCTTGCAGCGAAATAGACATAACGCACCTACGAGGTGCGTTATCGATCGGGCTACTTCACATCCAGGACGCGGTCGTCGTTGCAGGCGATGAGCGTCTGGCCCGGCTGGAGGGTGACGAAGTTGTCGTGCCAGTGGCCCTGGAACAGTTGGCAGAGCAGGTCCCACGGCGCCTTTCGCGGCTCGAATGTCCCGCGCCGGGCCGCTTCCTGCTTCCCCAGTTCGATCAGCGGGCGCTCGTCGCCGAGCCCCATCTCCAGGGAATGTAGTTGGTGAGCCAGTTGCCCATGAGCTCTTCGATGAAGTCGGCGTTGTCTCGGGCTTCATGATGCTTACGCCGCCGCCTGTTTCCGGGTTGTCCCGGCCGCGGCGATCCACTGGCGAATCGTCTTCACCTGCGTCTCCCATGACCCGCCCGTGCGGAGCTTCAGGAACGCATCGTAAAGCGCGTCCATCGACTTCACGAAGTCGCGCACCAGGTCGATGCGCTCTTCGAAGAACGTCCGCGGCGTGTCGGCCTGCTCGATGTTGGGCAGTTGCAGCCCGCTGATCTGAAACAGCTCGGTATTGAG
>JBBQTU010000170.1:0-9470 GCA_038213005.1 Tepidisphaerales bacterium
GGCGAGAGGTTTGCCCTTGGCAATCGTAGCCCGACGCGGGTACTGCCAGAGGCAAGTTCCCATCTTGGGAATCTCGACAATGACGTGATGATCCGTACCGGGCAGTTCGACCGGATGGACCACCGGTTCGCCACCGGCGAGCATGTGGATGACCTTGCGGGCCGCCAGGAGTTCCTCGGCGGCTTTCTGCCCCTTCATCGCGAGGATCTTCCCGCGTTTGCGGACCAGGGGCAGAGCCCACTCCAACAGGAATACCAGTTCCCCCACAGCGCGAGCCGTGAGAACGTCGAAGCTTTCGCGATCGGCCGAGTGGGCAACGTCTTCAGCGCGGACCGGGCGGACCTTGACGTTGGTCAATCCGAGCTTATCGGAGGTAGTCTGCAGGAAGGCGGCCTTTTTCTGCGTGGATTCGATGAGGGTGACGGAAGTCTCTGGCAGAACGATCGCCAGGACGAGTCCTGGCACGCCGCCGCCGGAGCCGATGTCGGCGAGGCGACGGGTGTCTTGCGGGATCATCGGCAGGAGAGTCAGGGCATCGCCGACATGGCCCACGGCGGCCTGGTCGCGATCGACGATGCGCGTGAGATTCATCAAGCGATTGGCGTCAAGAAGGAGGTCGAGGTATTGCTCAAGCTGCGCCTGCTGACCAGGCGTCAGCGTTCGGCCGCTCTTGCCCGCAAGTTGTTCCCAAAGCTGGTTCAAGCGCGAGAGTATAGACGGAATAGGGCCTTGCCGATATGGGCGACGTGGTGCCCAACAGGTGGGGCATGCCCGATGTCCGCGCTACTCCGCGTTTGCTGCTTCGAGTTTCCTCAGTTTCCGCGTTGTTTTGCATTTCGTGCTTCGTATTTCGTGCTTGCCCGGATTTTCGGGCACGCCCAACCCGGTGAGCCTATCGCTCGACCATCAGCAGACATTGCTCGGCGTAGAGGGTATCACCATCCTGCATCGGGCGGACTTTGCCGGCGGCGAAGACATGCGCCTGCACGACGTTAACCTTGTGCTGCTGCACCCAATCGAGGAAATCCTGGAGGCACAGCAGGTGGATATTGGGGGTGTCATACCAGCGCCAGGGGAGTTCCTGCGTCACGGGCATCCGGCCGCGAAGCAGCAGGTCGACGCGGACTTTCCAGAATCCGAAGTTGGGGAACGAGACGATGCCGCGATGTCCAACCCGGAGCATTTCCTGCAGCAGTTCGACCGGGTGACGAACGGTCTGCAGCGTCTCTTCGAGCACGACATAGTCAAAGCTGCCGTCGGCAAACTCGCGCAGGCCGCGGTCAACATCGATCTGCAGGACAGGGACGCCGCGGGCGACGCATTTGAAGACGGCCGACTGGTCGAGCTCGATTCCCTGGCCACGCACCTGCCGGGCCAGGAGTTGGGCGAGCAGTTCACCATCGCCGCAGCCGACGTCCAGAACGGTCGCGCCCGCGGGGATGAGCGACTGGATGATCGGGTCTTCCCATCGCCGCGGGGCGGGGATCTGGTGGCCGGCCGCGAGATCCTTGGAGTCAGAAAGGATCGACGCCAGTTCGGTGGCACTGATCTGCTGAAGGGCGGGATCCATCTGCTGGAGGACCTGTCGAAGCAGCTTTTCACCGCCGGGGGTGTTCATCATCGCGTCCCCCCATCCAGCACGCTGGCCAGCAGGTGGCTGACAGGCTCGGTTTCGACGAGGAACGAATCATGACCATACTCGCTGTGCACGTCTGTGTAGCTCACCGGCTTGCTGGCACGGCACATCGCCACGGCGAACTGCTCGCATTCCTTGGGCGGATAGAGCCAGTCGCTGGAGAACGACACCACCAGTACGCGGGAGCGGATGCGCCCGCAGGCGGCGACGAGATCTCCCCCTCCCCACCGCGCGGCGGCGTCGTAGTGATTCATGGCCCAAGTGATATAGAGATAGCTGTTGGCGTCGAACCGTTCGACGAAGGATCGGCCCTGGTAATCGAGGTAACTCTCGACCTCGAACTCGCCGCCGAGGGGCGAGATGACCTTTGTCTGGTCGCGCAGACGCCGGCCAAACTTGGCATGCATTCCCTCTTCAGAGAGGTAGGTGATATGGGCCATCATCCGCGCCACGCCCAGGCCATGGTTGGGGGGCGTATGGTCGTAGTAATCGCCGTTGCGGAAATTGGGATCGGAGATCACGGCCTGGCGCCCCACCGCGTTAAATGCGATGCCCTGGGCGCTGAGCCGGGGCGATGCGGCGAAGACCATCGACCGCCCGACCCGATCGGGGTAGGCCAGGGCCCATTCCAAGGCCTGCTGGCCGCCGAGCGATCCGCCAATAACGGCGTGCAGTCGGTCGATGCCCAGTTTGTCCAGGAGCAACGCCTGAACGCGAACCCAGTCACCGACGGTGACGACCGGGAACGACAGGCCATAGGGCTTGCCGGTAGCGGGATTGACGCTGGCCGGGCCGGTGGTGCCGTAGCAGCTTCCCAGGCAATTGGAACAGATGACAAAGAAGCGATTGGTGTCGATCGCCTTGCCGGGGCCGATCACGGTATCCCACCAGCCGGGATGTTTGAGGCGATAACCCCGGCCGGCCTTTTCGGCGTGACGATCCCAGCCCGCGACATGGGCGTCGCCGGACAGGGCGTGGCAGATCAGCACGGCATTGTCCTTCGCGGGCGAGAGCTTGCCGTAGGTTTCAAACTCGACATCGATCGGCCCGATCGAGCCGCCCTTCTCAAGGGAGATCGGTTCATCGGCCGGGACGATGCGCAGCGTCTGCGCATCGGTCCAGCCAACCGATTGCGGCGAATCGGGCGGATCATCCACCGCCTTGCGAGCCTTGGACCTGGGTGTTGTCGATGAAGGCAAACTCATTGGGGTAATGTTTTACCACGAAGAGGGCTTGTCGTCAGCTTGTCGTCAGGGCTGTCGACAGGGCTGTCGTCCGGGCTCTTGCAAAACACTCTTTATAATCTAGAATCCCCGTCCTCGACATGGCGGTCTTGGCCCCGGTCGGGGAATGCCATCGGGCAGGTAGCTCAGTTGGTAGAGCAATGGACTGAAAATCCATGTGTCGCCGGTTCAACTCCGGCTCTGCCCATTAGGACAAACCCCTCAGAAATCGCGATAATTCGCTGGTTCTGAGGGGTTTTTCGTTGCGTCATCGCTTCTCATCGGTTGCCGCCGATTCTGCCCCATCCTCTGAAATACCTCCGATTCATTCTGCCGTTCATTGCACCTCTGCACGATCTGGTGGTAGCCGACGGCCATGCAGACGGCACCCGCTGGTTATTGGATGCTGCGCCGGTAGCCGGCCGGCGGAAGGCCGGTGAGTTGTCTGAACTGCCGGCTGAAATAGTACACGTCGCGGTATCCCAGTCTGCGGGCGATGGCCTTCAGCGGCAGCCCTGAGCCGGCAAGCAGGTCCTTGGCCCGGGCGATGCGGGTCTGGATCAGGTACTCATGCGGCGACAGTCCCATGGCCTGGTGGAACTGGCGCCGCAGTGTGCTCTGGGATAGACCCAGATCCTGGCACAACCGCTCATAATCGGCAGCGCCGTCCTCAATCGCGTCATCGAGCCGACTGATGGCCGCATCCAGCCAGTCAGGCCGGGCACTGGCGTGCGAGCGGGCCTCAGCCAGGTCAAGGAGAAGCCCCTCCAGAATGTGCAGCGCCCGTGCGGCGGCCAGGCGGTCGCCGCCGGAAAACAGGGCGAGGAGTCGGTCAAATCGAGCCCCGGGTTCGGCAACACCCAGAGGCTGCTGCGGCGCGATTGGGAACAGTCCGGCATCGATCCATCGCTGCACAGGCTGGCCTCGGAAGGCAACGTACCGATGTTGCCAGGTGTGCAAGGGAGCGGCCGTGTGGAAACTGATCCGCGGGCCGGGGTACGCCGACCAAAACCACCGGCCGGATAGTGCATGCCGTCGCGAGCCCACCTGCAGCGATACCTCACCAGCAGACATGAACTGGAGGGTGTAGTAGCCGACAAAATGCTTGTCGATGTCGTGGTCGCACTCGGGGATACTCTGCCCGTGGAGGAAGACCAGATCAGCCGATGCCATATGATCATAAAGTACAAATACCTGACCGTATAGTCAATTGGGTGCCACTTTCATGCCAATATACTGCATCTGTTGGTATGATCGTGATATGCATCAATGACTGAGCTGTATTCGGGCAACGCCGGTGCGGGCTCGGTATGATGGACTACATCGCGATGTTTAGTATCCGGGTTATCAACGCAGCAGGAGCCAACTATGAAAGCCGATCGCAGCGAACTCGTACAGAAGATGATGCAGAGCGGGATCGTGGCCGTCATTCGCGCCAGTTCGCCAGAGGATCTGGTACAGGTGTGCAGGAGTCTGCGCGACGGCGGCGTGATGGTGTCGGAGATCACCATGACCACCCCCGGCGCACTGCAGACCATCGAGCAGGCCAGCCGCGATCTGGGGGATGATGCCGTGATCGGCGTAGGATCGGTGCTGGACGCCGAGACGGCTCGCATGGCGATCCTGGCGGGGGCGAGATTCGTGGTCAGCCCGATCCTCAATCTCCAGGTCATCGAGATGGCCCACCGCTATGGCTGCCCGGTGATCCCCGGCGGACTGACCCCCACCGAGATCCTCACCGCGTGGCAGGCCGGGGCGGATGTGGTGAAAGTGTTCCCCGCCAACCACTTCGGCCCGAGCTACTTCAAGGACCTGCTGGCGCCGATGCCGCAGCTTCGGCTGACGCCAACCGGCGGCGTGACGTTGGAAACGGCGGGCGACTGGATCAAGGCCGGAGCGGCGTGCCTGGGCGTCGGCTCGTCGCTGGTGAAGGCCGACCTGATCAAGAACCGCGACTGGTCGGCCCTGTCGCAATTGGCCAATCAATATGTAGAGGCCGTTCGCAAGGCTCGCGTCTGAGCCGTGGAATCGACCATGACAAGCAAACCGATCACCGTGAGGTCCCTGGTTCCGGCCATCAACCGGGTGTTTGACCTGGCCGGGCGAAAGGCCCTGGCACTGGACCGCGCGTGGGATGTCTCGCGCGGCACGCCCGTGTTCACCGTTAACGGCGTCTACACCAGCCGAGGCTGGACCGAGTGGACGCAGGGCTTCCAGTACGGGCTGGCGCTACTGGCATTTGACGGCACCGGCGAAAAGAAGCTGCTGGAGCTTGGCCGGAAGCGCACCGTCGAGCGCATGACGCCGCACCTGACGCACGTCGGCGTGCACGACCACGGCTTCAACAACCTCTCGACCTACGGGAACCTGCGCCGTCTGACGCTCGAAGGCCGTATCGCCCGCGACGATCTGGGGTTCTACGAGCTGGCGATCAAGGTCAGCGGCGCTGTGCAGGCGAACCGCTGGTCGTCCGCGGCGCCAGCGCCGGCAGCGGACCTGCCGCTGGGATATGTGTACTCGTTCAATGGGCCGCACTCGCTGTTTATCGACACGATGCGCACCATGCGGATCGTCGCGTTGTCGCACAAGCTGGGCCACGTGCTGATGGGCGAGAACGACCAGCGCATCTCGCTGCTGCAGCGTGTCGTCATCCACAGTCTGACCACCAAACGGTTCAATCTCTACCGCGGCGACGGACGGGATGCGTACGACGTTCGCGGACGCACCGCCCACGAAGCCATCTTCAACTGCAACGACGGCCGTTTCCGCTGCCCCAGTTCGCAGCAGGGCTATTCACCCTTCTCGACATGGACGCGCGGCCTGGCCTGGGCGATGCTGGGCTTTGCCGAAGAGGCCGAGTTCCTTGCCACGCTGGACGAGGCCGAGTTCAAGCACGCAGGCACGCCCAAGAAGGCGGACGTGCTCAAGCAGTTCATCGAGGCGGCGACCGACACCTGCGACTTCTATATTCTGCACGCCACGGCCAGCGACGGAATCCCCTACTGGGACACCGGTGCTCCGGAACTGCACAGGCTGGGCGACTGGCAGCATCGCCCGGCCGACCCCTACAACCAGCACGAGCCGGTGGACTCGTCGGCGGCTGCCATCGCGGCTCAGGGGCTGCTGCGGCTGGGGCGAATCCTGGGCAAGAAGGGCGCACGCTATACGCAGGCGGGCCTCACGGTCGCCCAGTCACTGTTCGCCGAGCCCTATCTGTCCACCAGTCCGAAACATCAGGGTCTGCTGCTTCACTCGGTCTACCATCGGCCCAACGGCTGGGATTACATCCCGCCAGGGGCGAAGGTGCCGTGCGGCGAATCATCCCTATGGGGCGACTACCACGCATTGGAGCTGGCGGTCTATCTCCAGCGTCTGGCCAGCGGCAAGCCATACCTCACGTTTTTCGCATGACCCGAGGCAACCCAAAGTTCTCCAACGGAATCGCACTATGAAGACTCACAAAATCGGCATCATCATGAACGGCGTCACCGGACGCATGGGCACCAACCAGCACCTGATTCGTTCGATCGCCGCGATCGTCAAGCAGGGCGGCGTGAAGGTCGGTGACGACATGGTCATCATGCCTGAGCCAGTGCTCGTCGGCCGCAACGAGAACAAGCTCAGGAAGATCGCGGAGCTGTCGGGCATCAATCCTCCGGTCAGCACTGATCTGGGCGCGCTGCTGAAGGAAGCGAAGTACTCCATCTATTTCGACAGCCAGACAACCGATCGTCGCTGCGATGCGGTGAAGCAGGCGATCGCGGCCGGCAAACATATCTATTGCGAGAAGCCGATCGCCACCAACACCGCAGCCGCGATGGAACTATGGCAACTGGCGAAAAAGGCCGGCGTGAAAAGCGGCGTTGTCCAGGACAAGCTGTGGCTGCCGGGCATCATGAAGCTCAAGCAACTGATCGCCACCGGCTTCTTCGGCGAGATCCTCTCCGTCCGCGGCGAATTTGGCTACTGGGTCTTCGAAGGCGACAACATCCCGGCCCAGCGGCCGAGTTGGAACTATCGCAAAGAAGACGGCGGCGGCATGATCATCGACATGCTGTGCCACTGGCGCTACCTGGTGGACAACGTGTTTGGGAACATCAAGAACGTCTCGTGCCTGGGTGCCACCCACATCAAGGAGCGACGGGACGAGAGCGGCAAGCCGTACAAGTGCACTGCCGACGACTCGGCCTATGCAACCTTCGAACTGGAAAATGGCATCATCTGCCAGTTCAACAGTTCATGGTGCGTGCGCGTCCGCCGGGATGACCTGCTGACGCTGCAGGTCGACGGCACCAAGGGCTCGGCCGTCGCGGGCCTGCGCGACTGCGTCAGCCAGCAGTACAACAACACGCCCCGCCCGGTGTGGAATCCCGACATCGACAACCCCATCGACTTCTACGGCACGTGGGCGAAGGTGCCGACCCAGCAGGTCTGCGACAATGCCTTCAAAATCCAGTGGGAGCTGTTCCTCAAGCATGTCGTCTGCAACGACCCGTTCCGCTGGACACTGCTGGAAGGGGTCAAGGGCGTACAACTGGCCGACCTGGGCGTTGAGTCCTGGAAGAAGCGGGCGTGGGTCAGCATCCCCGCCATGGAGTAGCTCATGAGCGCATCACCGCTAGAGGATCTCTCGCGTCTGTGCCTGCACACGATCACCACCAAGCCGTGGTCGCTGGCGCAATGCGTTGAGAACTACACCCAGGCCGGGATTCCCGCGATTACCGTGTGGCGCAGGGCACTGGAACCGCTGGGCCTTGCCGAGTCGGCGAGGCTCCTGAAGCGCTCGGGCCTGCGGGTCACGAGCCTCTGCCGCGGCGGGTTCTTTCCCGCCGTAACCGCCACCGACCGCGCCAAGTCGCTGGACGACAACCGTCGCGCCATCGAAGAGGCCCACGCCATCGGCGCCCCGCACATCGTACTGGTCGTCGGCGCAGTGCCCGGGATTCCGCTGCATGATGCCCGCAAGATGATTTCTGACGGCATCGCCGCAGTGCTGCCTGAGGCGAAGAGCGCCGGCGTGAAGCTGGCCATCGAGCCGCTGCATCCGATGTACGCCAACGACCGCTCGGCCGTGAACACCCTGAAGCAGGCCAATGACATGGTCGCCCAGATCGCCAGCCCGCTGGTCGGCGTCGCGGTCGATGTCTACCACCTCTGGTGGGATGACACGCTGGAGCAGGAGATCGTCCGCTGCGGGAAAGCCGCTTCGCTGCTGGCCTTCCATGTCTGCGACTGGCGCACGCCCACTCGTGAATTTCTCAACGACCGCGGCCTGATGGGCCAGGGCTGCATCAACATCCCGCAGATCCGCTCTTGGGTTGAGGTGGCCGGGTTCACCGGCGACATCGAAGTGGAGATATTCTCCACAGAATGGTGGGCCACGAATCAGCACCAGTTCGTCCAGCGGATCAAGCAGGCGTATCTGGCTGCCGTGTAGGCATCGCGTGAGTACACGCGATGCCTAAAGCAATTGTTTGATGGAGCGCGCGATATATGCCTATTTCTAAGACCCGTGTGGCAATTGTGACCGGTGCCGCTCGCGGCATTGGGCGCGGCGTTGCAGTCAGACTCGCGAAGGATGGCTACGCCGTGATCATCAACAGCGTCTCGCCGGCACCGGCGCTACCGGAAGTCGGCCCGGCCGAGGCGCTGCAGGCCGAGATCGAGGCTTCCGGCGGCACGGCGGTCTGTTGCCGTGGCGACATCTCCATCGCGACCGAGCGCACGGCGCTTCTTGAGTTCACGAAGCAAACCTTCGGACGGCTGGACCTGCTGGTCAACAACGCCGGCGTCGCGCCCACCGAGCGTAAGGACATGCTCCATGCTACCGAGGAGAGTTATGACCGCCTGATTCGCATCAACGCCAAAGGCCCCTACTTCCTCACGCAAGCCGCCGCCAACTGGATGATCGAGCTGCAAAAGGCGGGCACCATCGGCAAGGGCCGCATCTGCTTTATCACGTCGATCTCCGCCTACACCACCAGTGTCAATCGCGGCGAGTATTGCGTCTCTAAGGCCGCGCTTTCGATGGGCGCGCAGCTCTGGGCCGACCGCCTTGGCGAGTTCGACATCCCCGTGCTCGAGGTCCGCCCCGGCGTCATCGCCACCGACATGACCTCGGGCGTAAAGGCGAAATATGACGAGCTGATCGCCCAAGGCATCTTCCCGCAGCGCCGCTGGGGCCTGCCGGCGGATGTCGCCGGCGTCGTCGGCGCCTTCGCACGGGGCGATCTGGACTACTCAACCGGCGTTGCGATCGACGTCAGCGGCGGATTCCAGTTGAAGCGGCTCTGAGGGGCGTGCCCGTTTTTCCGGGCAGGTGCAAGTCGCGCGTCAGCGGGTGGTTGGAGCGAATACGGTGCTGAAAGAGGTGTCGCCCTTCAGGGCTCATTCAGGGTGAATGGTTCTTACCCAGGGCTGCGCGAGTACGCTTACCCTGGGCTCAAGAATGCCGCCCCGTTGGGGCTAAGAAATCGCGTGCCCGGAAAAACGGGCACACCCCAAGCCAGCGGTTGAGCGTTTCTGTTCTGCCAGAGAGCGCAAGATTCTAGAGTCGACGCAATGACGTAAGCTTGCGTGCCCGGTGTTTATAGGGCATCATGAATCCATGC
>JBBQTU010000171.1:0-9350 GCA_038213005.1 Tepidisphaerales bacterium
CCGCCACGGTCAGGTAGTACGCCTGAAACAGGGCGACTACGCCCAGCAGCTCACCTACGCCGTCGACCCTGTGGCGCAGGCGCGATCCTACGCGGCCGCCGGTGCCCAGTGGATGCACGTGGTCGACCTCGACGGCGCAAAAGAGGGCCGCCCGATGCAGACGGACCTGATCGCCGAAATCGTGAAGTCCACCAGCCTTCAGGTGGAAGTCGGCGGCGGCGTGCGCTCGACCGCCGACATCGAGCAACTGCTCGTCGCCGGGGTCAATCGCGTGGTGGTCGGCACCCGCGCTCTGGAAGCGTGGAACTGGTTCAAAGACCTTGCCCATCAGCCCGAGATGAAGGGCAAGCTCGTACTGGCGGTTGACGCCAAAGACGGCATCATCGCCACTCGCGGCTGGACCGAATCCAGTGGCCGCTCGGCCGAGGATGTCGCCCGCGAAGTCTCCGACTGGCATCTGGGCGCGATCCTCTACACCGACGTCGCCAAGGACGGCATGTTGCAAGGCCCCAACTACCAGCACACCGGCAAACTCGTCGCCGCAGGCAACACCCCGGTCATCGCCTCCGGCGGCGTGGGCTCAATCGAGCACATTCGCCACCTGCTGTCTGTGGGATGCTGGGGCGTGATCGTCGGCCGCAGCCTCTACGAAGGCACGGTCGACCTGTCAGAAGCAATTAGGATCGTCGCCGCACCACCCGCTGCCCAAGCCTAGCACAGACTCCTAATCCCCCTCCGTCGCGTCCGGCCGCGACGGCGACATCGGCTGCGCCTCCGTCGGCGCCAGTCCCGACGAGATCGTGTCCGGCACGACCGTCTTTAGCATCTCGCTGGCCAGTTCGGCCGACTGCCTGTCATCGCCCATCTGGTTGAAGATCAGCAGGAACCCCATCGTCAGCGCCACCACCACCGGCCCCATGATGATCCCCAGCACGCCGAAAACCTGCAGGCCGCCCAGCACCGCGAAGAAAACCACAAGTTCGTGCATCCGCGTGCGCTTGCCCACCAGGACCGGACGCAGCACCGTATCAACGGTGCTGATGATCCCCGCGCCTATCGCCACCAGGATGATCGCCTGCGTATAGTGACCCATCAGCGCCAGATAGGCGGCCGTCGGCGCCCAGATGATCGAAGACCCCACCACAGGCAGCATGGAGGTGATGAACATGAACACGCCCCACAATAGCGGCGAAGTCAGCCCAAGCGCCCAAAACGTCAGCCCGCCGAGCAACCCCTGGATCGCGGCGATCATCACCGTGCCTTTGAGGCTCGCGGAAATGATGCCCATGATCGCGGTCATGATGGCGTTGGTCTGTTCGGAACTCAGGGGCAACAGTCCCTTGGCCCCCTTCGCCAGGCCTTCGGTATCACGCAGCATGTAGAACGTCGTGAACAGCACCAGGCCCACCTGCACCAGCGCCAGCAGGACGTTGCCCACCAGCCCGAAAGCCGTCTGGGACAGACTGGCGCCGATGCCCTGCAACCGCTCGGTAAGGTTTGCCGGCTCCGCGAACTGCTGCACAAATCGTTGCACGCTCGGGTAGTGCCCCAGCCACTTCTGTGCGCGCGAGTCAGGCTTGAGCATGTCGGACAGGCCCTGATGAATCGAAGGAATCGCGTTGCCGGCTTCGGTCACCATCGCCTTGGCCAGGAAGAACATCGGGATCACCACCACGATGATGATGAACACCAGCGTGATCAAAGCCGCAACCGTCGGCGAGTGCCCCCAGCGGCGCAATCGCTTGTGAATCGGCATCGCGATAATGCTCAGCACAACTGACCACAGCAGCGTGCTGATGAATGGCTGCACCATTTGCCAGCAGAGATAGACCAATACCGCAGTCAGCAGCACCGTCAGTATCCAGCGCGGAGAGAATTGCTTCATGCCAACATGATAAGCCCAAGTGCCGGCAAGGTCATCGGGACTTGGGCAGTTTGGTCTCGCCGGCGTTGGCCTTGATCTTGCCGACGATCTTGGACCCGGGGTCGCCAAAATATCGGCCGCCCTCGTTGATCAGGTCGCCGCCGACCAGGCCGCTGTTGATGGTCTTGCTGTATTTTTCCAGGCGCAAGTCGCCCATGACCTGCCCAAACAGGTGAGCGCGCCCGCCGCGATCAACCAGCACATTGCCGTAGACGGAGCCGCGAATGTAGAACTTGCCGCCATTGATCACCTGCACATTCCCCAGAATCGACCCCCAGAGGGTGAACTCCTCGTAGACGACGACATCGCCGGCAATGTTCCCGCGTTCTTCCCGCATGCACTGTTGTTAACATGAAGGCGGAAACCATGCAATCGTCCGAGGGCTCTTTCGCCTCCTGGCGAGCGGCCTTTCGGTAGACTTATGGCAGCCTGCCTCCCAAGGCTCAGGGGTGACAAAAAGTTTGGCAGTGACAGGGCTGGCGGCGTAAGATAGCCCGGCATGAAGATGGAGCTTTCGGTGTTGGAGTATGTCCGGGTTGAGCGGGTGCAGGTTTCGGCCGACCGGCATCGGCTGGGATTTCTGCTCACCGGCCTGCCGGGAGTTCTGATGCTATGCTTGC
Organism: Tepidisphaerales bacterium; assembly: GCA_038213005.1. GTDB lineage: Bacteria > Planctomycetota > Phycisphaerae > Tepidisphaerales > Tepidisphaeraceae > JBBQTU01. The sequence goes on from JBBQTU010000171.1 coordinate 2,545, forward strand.
CCATCGGCGGGCACCCATCGGTTGCCGGGGGGATCGTTGACCTTGCCCAGTCCGTGCTTGCGCCATCGGTGCTTGTGCGTCTGGTGTCGGTGATCGTTGGCTCGCCGGAGCTTGGTGTGGAAATTGCCCGGGCGGCGATGATGGTCACTCCCTTTAGCCTGCTCGCCTGGCATTTGTTGCGCCTGCGCGGGGGCGAACCTGGGCGGACTGTCGGGACGATCGGTTTTGAGCTTGCCCTCGTTCACGCATGTGGCCTTGCCGTGGCGATGTTCATGCTGGCCTACCGCGAGCCTTGGCAGGTGGTGGTGGCCGGGGCTGCTCTGGTCAGCTTCGGTGTGCTCAGCGCACTGGTATTTCGGACAATCGGATGGGGCGCCTTCGTGCTGCTGGCGCTACTGTGCAGCTACATTGCCTTCTGGGCCCTGGTGGCGGTGCAGACGCTGATGCATCTGCAGACAGATCGCGGCCGGCCGTGGCTGTGGGTGATTGTGGCGATGCTGTCAGCGGTGACCGGTGGCGTGGAGTTTGTCCATGTGTGGAAGGTCGCGAAAAGTGACTCGTTACCCGCAGCGGCTGAGACTTGAGGCCTTAGAGTTGGACATGGACCAGGGCCGGGTGCCCGCGTTCGGCGAGATCGGTCTTCATCCGCTACAATCCCGCCAATGCCCTCGCGAGACGAAATAGCGTTGGAATACATGGAGCGGCTTCCCTACACCCCATACCCGGTGCAGGAGGAGGCGCTGTACGCATGGGCGGCTTGCGAGCAGGGGATGCTGTTGTCGGCGCCGACCGGGACGGGCAAGACGCTGGTTGCCGAGGGAGCGATCTATGAGGGCCTGCGGACGGGGAAGATCGTCTACTACTCCACGCCGCTGATCGCCTTGACGGATCAGAAACTGCTGGAGTTCCAGGATACCGTGGCCCGCTGGGGGTATCCGCGTGACTGCGTGGGGCTGGTCACAGGCAACCGCACCGTCAATCCCAACGCCCAGATCAAAGTGGTGGTGGCCGAGGTGCTGCTGAATCGACTCCTGCATCCAGAGGCGTTTGATTTCGCCGACGTCGGCACCGTGGTGATGGATGAGTTTCACAATTTCAACGAGCCGCAGCGGGGAATCGTCTGGGAACTGACGCTGTCGCTGCTACCGAAGAACATTCGCGTGATGCTACTGTCGGCGACGGTGGGATCGGCCTCGGATTTCGTCAGTTGGATGGCCCGCAGTTTGGATCGTAGGGTCACCCTGGTGGAAGGCAAGGATCGCATCGTTCCGCTGCACTATCACTGGGTGGGCGATGACCTGCTGCCAGACTTTCTGGAACAGATTGCCCGTGGCGAGCAGGCCAAGACGCCGGTGCTCGTATTCTGTTTCGATCGCGAGGTCTGCTGGAATACCGCAGAGGTGCTCAAGGGGAAAGATGTCTTTTCCGAGGGGCAACGCGATGCGCTGCTGAAGCGGCTGGAGGACTTCAATTTCGCCGGCGGGTCAGGCGGCAAGCTGCGGACGCTGCTGACACGCGGCATCGGCATTCACCACGCGGGGATCCTGCCGCGATATCGGCGCATCGTCGAAACGCTGTTCGTGGAAAAACTGCTGCCGGTGTGCGTGTGCACAGAGACGCTGGCTGCGGGGCTGAACCTGCCGGCGAAGTCAGTGCTGCTCACGACGCTTGTAAAAGGGCCACGTGACAAGAAGCGCATGATCGATCCCAGCGCGGCCCAGCAGATGTTTGGGCGGGCGGGCCGGCCACAGTTCGATACCGAAGGGCACGTCTTCGCGATGGCGCACGAGGATGATGTGAAACTCGCCCGCTGGAAGGTGAAGTTCGACTCGATCCCCGAAGACACCAAGGATCCAGGGCTGATGAAGGCGAAGAAGGCGCTGGCGAAAAAGAAACCAACCCGCCGAACCAATTTCACCTATTGGAATCCGGAGCAGTTTGCCAAGCTGCAGACCGCCCCGCCGATCAAGCTCGCCAGCAGGGGCAATCTCACGTGGCGCTGGCTGGCGTATCTGCTCGATGCCAACCCGAAGGTCGAGCCCATTCGTGATGTCATCCGTCGTCGGCTGATGGACGCACCGACAATTCAGGCAGAGCTTAAGCGTCTGACTCGGATGCTGGTGACGCTGCATCAGATGGGGATCGTGGTGCTGGATCCGCTGCCTCCGGCCGCATGGCAGCAGGCGGTGAATCCCGCGGCGGTGCCGGCCGTGGCCGGGATGGCTGAGGCAGTGGAGGTGGAGGATGAGGAGGAGGTCGCGATGGCTTTGCCGACGGTGAACGAGCTGTTTGCGCGGCTGAAACTGGGTGACACGGGTGTGCTGGCTGGGAAGCCAGCACCGGGGAAGGCGGCCGAGCCTCCGGCTTACGAACCGGTCATCGCCAGGGCGACGGAGAAACTCAGGCAGTTGATGGTCTTCCGGTCGGTGCATCCGCTCTATGGCGCGTTCCTGATGGACTATATCGGCCGGGCCGAAGAGCCTGAGCTGATCCAGATACTGGAAAGCCTGCTGGCGATGCCGGGCACAGTGGCACGGTCGGTTCGCGTGCCGTGGCCGGACCAAATGCCGCCGGGGAAACTCGCGGTGGACGTGGTCGACCCGGCCATCCTGACCGGCGGTATGGCGACGCAGGATGACCTGTATCCCCCGGCCGACCAGAGCGACCTGCCGCCGGAGCTTCGCAAGTACCCCATCCCGCTGGCGCAGAAGATGCGAATGCTTTTTGAAAACAAGGTGGATCATGCGGGCGGACTGGCGGTGACGCCAGTGTGGGCGGTGGGAGACCTGCTCTCCCGCGGGGGAGATTTTGACGCTTTCGTCCGCGGGCGGGACCTGGTGAAACAGGAAGGGATTCTATTCAAGCACCTGCTGCGGATGATTCTGCTGTGCAAGGAGTTCGCGCAGCTTACGCCCAGCGGGCTTACCGCTGAGGGTTGGCAGGCGACGCTTGCGGGCATTTCGGCGACGCTCTCGGCCGCCTGCCGTGCGGTCGATCCGCAGTGTACCGATGAGACACTGGAGGAGATAGCGGAGGGGGCCTAGCGCTGAGGTTCTTCTACGCCGGCGAACAGTGCAAGGCCACCGGCCGGATTGACGCCTTCAAGCTTGACTGGAAACCTGGGCAGGCCGGCCAGCCCCACCATTTCTGGGTTTCGGACCTTGCCAAGTGGATCGAGGCGGTGGGGTATAGCCTGGGGACGCATCCTGATGCGGAGTTGGAGAAGCTCTGTGACGAGGTGATCGACGTGGTGGCGTCGGCGCAGCAGGCCGATGGATATCTGAACGTGTTCTTCACGGTCGTTGAGCCGGCGAAGCGCTGGGCGAATCTGCGCGACATGCACGAGCTCTATTGTGCCGGGCACCTGATGGAAGCGGCCGTTGCGTATTTCCAGGGAACAGGCAAGCGCAAGCTGCTGGAGGTGATGGGCCGATATGTCGATCATATCGACACGGTGTTTGGCCCAAAGCCGGGGCAGAAGCGCGGATACTGCGGGCATCCGGAGGTGGGACTGGCGCTGATGAAGTTGTATCGCGCCACCGGCGCTGAGAAATGCCTGAGGCTTGCGGAGTTTTTTGTGCTGGAGCGAGGGCAGGCGCCGTCGTACTTCAACGTGGAGGCGCTAGCGCGCGGGGAGGGAACAACCAACCCGTCGGGGCAGCATCTGGAGTACTTCCAGGCCCGAGAGCCGATTGTACAGCAGAAGACGCTGGAGGGGCATGCAGTTCGCGCGTTGCACCTGATGTCCGGGGCGCTGGACGTGGCGGCGGCCACCGGCAATAAGCCGCTGCTCGCCGCATGCAAGCGGTTGTGGAAAAATGTGACCCGCAAACGCATGTACATCACAGGCGGCGTGGGATCAGCGAGGCACAACGAACGGTTCACCTACGACTATGATCTGCCCAACGAAACGGCGTACGCCGAGACGTGCGCCAATATCGCCCTGACGCTGTTTGCCCATCGGCTGTTGCAGATCCAACCCTCGGCCGAGTATGCCGATGTCATGGAACGCGCGCTCTACAACGGCGTGGCCAGCGGAGTTTCGCTCAGCGGCGACCATTTTTTATACGCCAATCAGTTGACCATCGACGATGAAGCTTTGACCACCGAACGGGAAGCAATCAGCGCATCGGCAGGTTCAGGTCAACCACGTCGCCGCCCTGCCACGTGCGCTCGACGTGGGGTTGACGGTCAGCTTTACCTTTTTCGGTGCAGTTGATCCAGACCAACCCCCGCTGTCGCAACAACATCGGGAAGGTGGCGGTGCAGCGCGGACCGGTCGTCTACTGCGCCGAGGAAGTGGACAACCCCGTGAATCTGCCCGCGGTCACGCTGAGCGCCACGGCCAGGCTGACGGCGAAGTTTGAACCCAAGTTCGCCGGCGGTGTGGTGACCCTTAGCGGCCCTGCCCGGGTGTTGCGCGACGACAACTGGGACGACCAGCTCTATCAGGGCGTGGGCCACATGAAGACCAGGCCCGTGAAACTGAAACTGGTTCCCTATTGCGTCTGGGGCAACCGCAAGGTCGGCAAGATGCGCGCGTGGTTCGAACTGGCGTAGCGTCGAGTCTGCGCGACGACACCGGACTCCCGCACCGGGTCAGGGCACGGGAATCCGTGAGGCGATGAACTTGGCCAATGGTTGGCAGCGGCCTGTGACGTTTCAAGCGGACAAGGCTATTTGACCACAATATTCACGAGCTTCCCGGCTACGTAGATGCGTTTGACGATTGCCTTGCCGGCCAGCCACGGTTTGACGTTCGTGGCAGCTTCCGCCGCGGCGAGGACCGCTGCTTCGTCCGAATCGGCTGGAACCGTGATCTTGTCGCGTAGGCGGCCGTTGACCTGGACGGGCAGTTCCATGTCGGTGTCGACAAGCTTGGCCGGGTCATAGGACGGCCAGGGGATGCGCGCAAGGCTGCCTTCATGCCCGAGCCGATGCCAGATCTCCTCGGCGATGTGCGGTGCCAGAGGCGCCAGCAGCAAAGCGAAGGTCTCGCCCAGATATTGCGGCACGCTCTCAAGACCGGTGAGCTCGTTATTGAGCTTAATCAGTTCGGCGATGGCGGTGTTGAAGCTCATCGCTTCGATGTCCTGGCCGACCTTCTTGATCGTGCGATGAAGCTGCCGCTCGATGGCTTCCGGCAATGCGACGCTGCCCATGCGGGAAGTGCCGGTGGTCTGCTCCTCGCCCCCGACCAGGTTGCGCCAGACGGAGTTGAGGAAGCGGCTCATGCCGACGATGTCGCGCGTGTTCCATGGCTTCTGCGCTTCCAGCGGGCCCATATACATCTCATAGAGCCGGAACGTGTCGGCGCCATATTCGGCCACGATGCTGTCGGGGTTGACCACATTGCCGCGGCTCTTACTCATCTTAAAACTGCGGGCATCCACCCGAATGTTGGGATCGGCCTTGAGGCGGAAACCGTTGGCGGTCTTCTCGATTTCCTCTTCGCTGACGCGCTTGCCTTCGAGACGCTGGGCGGTCTTGGTGCTGATGGCGCAGAGCCTCAGGCCGTCCGGCGTGGCCTCTTCGGCGATGTCGCGGGCCTCAGAGGCGGTGACGACCGTGCCATCGGGCGCGTGGAAGACGTGGTATTCCATCTCGCCCAGGATCAGCCCCTGGTTGACCAGACGCTGGAACGGCTCGGGCGTCGAGACGTGGTCCAGGTCAAACAGCACCTTGTGCCAGAAGCGGGCGTAGAGCAGATGCAGCACCGCATGCTCAACCCCGCCGACGTAGAGGTCAACCGGCATCCAGTAGGCTTCTTTGGCCTTGTCGATGAACGCCGTCTCGTTGGTCGGATCGATGTAGCGCAGGTAATACCAGCACGAGCCGGCCCACTGGGGCATGGTGTTGGTTTCGCGCTTGAAGGACCGGCCATCACGCTCATACTTCAGCCAGTCCTTGGCCTTGGTCAGCGGAGGCTCGGGCGTGCCGGTGGGTTTGAAGTCTTCAATCTCCGGCAGCATCAGCGGCAACTCATCATCCTGCAGCGAGAATGCGTTGCCTTTCTCATCCAGCACGATCGGGAACGGCTCGCCCCAGTAGCGCTGGCGACTGAAGAGCCAGTCGCGCAGCTTGAACTTCACGCTCCTGTGGCCGACGCCTTCAGCGTCGAGCAGGACGGCCATCTCTTCTTTGGCTTGCGCAGTGGGCAGGCCGTTGATCTCGTCGCTGTTGACCGCGACGCCCTCTTCCTCAAAGGCATGCTGGGCGATCAGCGAATTCAGATCTGAGATCGGGGACGTCAGATGAGAGACCGGGGCGACCACAACATTGATCGGCAGGCCGAACGCCTTGGCGAAGTCGTAGTCGCGCTGGTCGTGGGCGGGCACCGCCATGATCGCGCCGGTGCCGTAGCCCATCATCACGTAGTCGGCGATGTAGATCGGAATCTTCTGATCGTTCGCCGGGTTGACGGCGTGGCCGCCGGTGAAGACGCCGGTCTTTTGCTTACTGTCGGCCAGGCGGTCACGGTCGCTCTTGCGGGCAACCTGCTGGCGATAGGCATCCACCTGCGCCTTGTGCTCGGGGCTCGTGATGCGATCGACCAGCGGATGCTCGGGCGCCAGCACCATGTAGGTGGCGCCGTAGAGCGTGTCGGGACGGGTCGTGAACACGGTGACAATCGGCTGGTCCTGCTCATCGGGCAGCTTGGGCACATCGATCTCAAAATCCACCTCAGCGCCAATGCTCCGCCCGATCCAGTTGCGCTGCATTTCCTTCAGCGAGTCCGGCCACGCCAGCATATCCAGGTCTTTGAGCAGGCGGTCGCCGTACGCGGTGATGCGCAGCATCCACTG
>JBBQTU010000172.1:0-9292 GCA_038213005.1 Tepidisphaerales bacterium
CATGCATCGTCACTAACTGCTTGCCACAAGGAGCCGATCGGTATTCCTCCCGCCGACGAGGTCGGCTCGTCAAAGCTGCGAGAAGCTCGCAGCACTCCAAATCGCCTTAAGTGTCCTGCACCCCGATCAGCCCCCTCGCCCTGTCGCCCCGCGGCCAACATGCCTATGCAGTAAGCCGAGCCGCCCTCGGTCGGTCATCCCTCCTTTACACCCCCGCTCGCTTGCTCAACAATGCTCCCATGACCCCCGAAGAGTTTGTCGAGAAATGGCGCCAGACCGAACTCTCTGAGATCGCGGCCAGTCATGAGCACTTCATCGACATTTGCCACATGCTCGGCGAACTCACCCCCGCATACGCCGACCCCGAAGGCACCAACTTCTGTTTCGAAAAGGCCGTCACCGTCATCGCCCCCGCCAGCAAAGGCAGCAAGGGCGACTCCGGCTTCGTTGATGTCTGGAAACGCGGCTGCTTCGCCTGGGAATACAAACGCAAGGGCAAGTACAACACGCTCAACGACGCCTATCGCCAGCTCTACCAGTACCGCGACGCACTGGACAATCCGCCCCTCAGCGTCGTCTGTGACATCTCCACTATCGAGATCCGCACCCACTTTCCCGGCTTCCCCACCGAACGCATCATCCTCAAACTTGAGGAAATCCCCGGCCGCCTCGACGTGCTCCGCCGCCTCTTCACCCACCCCGACTCCTTCAAACCCTTCAAGACCCGAGCCGCCGTCACCGCCGACGCCGCCAACGAGTTCGGCCAGCTTGCCGACCGCCTCATCGACCGCCACACCACCGGCCGCCACGACCCCGGCGCTCAGAAGATCGCCCACTTCCTCATGAAGCTCATGTTCTGCCTCTTCGCCGAGGACACCGAGCTTCTCCCTGCCCAGACATTCACCCGGCTCCTCAAACGCTGCCTCATCGCCCCCGAGCAGTTCGAGGCCCGCGCCGAGCAACTCTTCACCCTCATGCGAACCGGCGGCGAGTTCGGCAACGACATCATCCCCTGGTTCAACGGCGGCCTCTTCGACGAGCAACCGGCCATCGCCCTCAAACACGGCGACCTCATGGTCCTCCAGCGTATCGCCCAACTCGACTGGTCCGGCGTCGAGCCCTCCATCTTCGGCACCCTCTTCGAGCGCATCCTCGACCCCGACAAACGCGCCCAGATCGGCGCTCACTACACCAGCCGCGAAGACATTTTGCTGGTTATCCAGCCCGTCATCATGCAGCCCCTCCAGCGCCAGTGGGCCGCCCTGCAGGAGCAGTTCGCCCCCGACCTCAAAACCTACGCCGATCTCCCGGCCGCCAAACGCAGCAAAGCCGCCCGTAAACTCGAAGCCCGCCTCGATGCCTTCCGCGAAAACCTTGGCAAGCTTCGCGTTCTGGATTCCGCCTGCGGCTCCGGCAACTTCTTGTACGTCGCCCTCCAGCAGCTTCTGGAATTGGATGAGCAAGTCGTCATCTTCGCCAGGCGCCACGACCTCGCCCTCCGCTCGCTGCCCTGGATCAAGCCCACGCAAATGCATGGCATCGAACTCAACCCCTACGCCGCTGAACTCGCGCAGGTCGTCATCTGGATCGGCTACCTCCAATGGCTCAAAGAACGCGGCCTGGATGTCCCCGACCAGCCGATTCTCGACAAGCTCGAATGTATTGAGAACCGCGACGCCATCCTCGACCTCTCCGACCCGAAACACCCAGCCCCGGCCAAGTGGCCCGAAGCCGACTTCATCGTCGGCAATCCGCCGTTCCTGGGGGACAAGCTCATGCGTGCTGGCCTAGGACATGCGTACGTAGAATCACTTCGCAAGAGCTATGATGGACTTCCGGGCGGAATAGACCTGTGTGCTTACTGGTTTGATCTGGCTCATGGCTACATGAAGCACAATCCGGCGGCGCGCGCAGGATTGCTGGCTACTCAAAATATCCGCGGTGGCGCAAATCGAAAGGTGCTTGAGGCAATCTGCCGCGACGGCAGTATCTTCAATGCACATTCGGACCGAGAGTGGATACTCGAAGGTGCAAACGTGCATGTCTCCATTGTGTGCTTCGACTGCGGCAGCGAGACAGTACGTGTGCTGAATGGTGCGAACGTAGAGACCATCCACGCAAATCTCACGGCGGGCGTCGATGTCGTACAGGCGCGACACCTGAGTGAGAACGACAGTGTGAGTTTTCTGGGGAGTTGTAAGGGCGGCCCGTTCGACATCGATTGGCACGAGGCACGTCAACTGCTGGCGGATGGAGGCAATCCAAATGGTCGTCCGAACTCTGACGTTCTTCGGTCTGTTATGAACAGCGAGGACATCCTCAGCCGAACTGGGCCTCGTTGGATTATCGACAATGCGGATCGCGACGTCGCCGACGCCTCACATTATGCTGCACCACACAGATGCGTTGTGTCACGCGTCAAACCCAAGCGTGATGGCAACCGTGATAAGTGGCTCAGGGAAAACTGGTGGCGACCGCAACGTATGCGTCCCGAGATGCGCCATGCCATTACGCCCTACGAGCGATACTTGGTGACGCCAACCACGTCGAAGTATCGCATTTTTCTTTGGCTTCCCGAACGCGTTCTGCCGGACCATCAGTTGATTGTCTTTGCTCGAGCTGACGACTGTTTCTTTGGGTTGATGCACGCATCGGTCCACGAATTGTGGGCTAGGAGCCAGGGCACGCAGCTTCGAGAGGTGGAATCAGGTTTCCGGTATACACCAACGTCTACATTTGAAACCTTCCCCTTCCCTTGGCCTCCCGGCAAAGAGGACGTGAAACATCCGGCCTACAAGCGAATCAGCGAAGCCGCCAAGGAACTCAACGAACTCCGCGAACGCTGGCTCAATCCCCCGGAATGGATCGAACCGCTCGCCGCCCGCATCGACGCCACTGACCAGTTCCTGGACGTCCCCGCCGAAGCCCGGCCGCTCATTCGCCAATCCGCCATCATGGCCCTGGCTGCCAAAGATGATCGGCTCAAGAAACGCACCCTGACCAACCTCTACAACGAGCGCCCCACCTGGCTCAAGCTCGCCCACGAAAAACTCGACCGCGCCGTCCTCGCCGCCTACGCCGCCACCGACCCGGCCGGCCAATGGGCTGAGTCCCTCGCCGAAGTCTTCACCGACACCGGCCCCGGCCAGCCCCTCCCGCCCAACCATCCTCTCATCGCCAAACGCGGCGAAGCTGAAAAACGCATCCTCGAAAATCTTCTTCGACTCAATCACGCCAGAGCAGGGGAATAGGAGTAGATCATGCAGCTCGTTCCGCCACGCCTGACCCCGCCTGCGGCAAGCTCTCAGTCGGCCAGACCACCCGGCTAGCCACACGTCATCGCCTCACCCGCTCGCCCGCGCGAACCAGCACGTCGCAGACGTGCTCCACGTGGCGCACGTCTCTGACGTGCGAAGGGCACACCCCTGACTCCCCGTGGGGCAAGCTCTCAATCGGCCATGTCCAAGCGGTCCACCACACGTCGCCCGTCACGTTCTGAGACCTCGCTAACCCTCTCCGCATTCGTGGCGTCCGTTCCCCGTCGCGCCCCCTTGCGTCGCTCCGTCGCGTCCTCGTCGCGCCTCACTCCGCGACCTCCAAACGCTCCTGTGGCTGTGGCACGCAAGACATTCATGCATCGGGTCTCTGCTCTCTTTGCTTGCTCCTGTCCCTCCGTCGCTTCGTCGCGCGCCTCGTGGTTGCGCTCCCCATCTCCGTGCGACGCCGCATCACGTGTATTTCCGTCTGGCTTTCCTATAATCGGCGTCATGTCCCTCGAATTCGTGCGAAAGTCCGTTCGCTCCATGGCCGGCTACGCCCCCGGCGAGCAGCCGCGGCCGGGTGAGCGCATCATCAAGCTTAACACCAACGAAAACCCCTTTCCTCCCAGCCCCAGGGTCATGCAGGCCATCGGCGACATCCAGGGCGAAAGCCTCCGCAAATACCCCGATCCCAACAGCCGCTGCTTCTGTGATGCCGCCGCTGCGGTCTATGGCATCACCCCCGATATGGTCATCACCGGCAACGGCAGCGATGACGTTCTGGCCTTCGCCCTGATGACCTTCGCGGGCCCAGGCGATGTCCTGGCGTACCCCGACCCAACCTACTCGCTCTATCCGGTGCTGGCCGAACTGGACGAGGTGAGCGTGTCGCCGATCCCCTGGGAATCCGATTGGCGTCTGCCGATCGAAGGCCTGCTGGCCGCGGGCGCCAAAGCGATCTTCCTGGCCAACCCCAACGCCCCCTCGGGCACCTTCGTGCCTCCCGACCAGATAGACGTTCTCGCCAGCCGCTTCGACGGCCTTATCCTGGTGGACGAAGCCTACGCCGACTTCGCCGAAACCAACTGCATCGACCTGGTCCGTCGTCACGAGAATGTCGTGGTCAGCCGGACGCTGAGCAAAGCCTACTCGCTGGCCGGTCTTCGCTTCGGGTTCGCCATCGCCCAGCCGCAGGTCATCGCCGAACTGGCCAAGGCCAAGGACAGCTATCCCTGCGACGCCATCTCCATCGCGGCCGCCACCGCCGCCATGCTCGATCAGGAATACGCCCGCAAGACATGGGAGCACGTCAAACGTGAACGCAAGCGCGTGTCGGGCGAACTCACGAAGATGGGCTGGTCTGTCATCCCCAGCCAGACCAACTTCCTCTTCGCCAGCGTCCCCGGTGGCAACGGCAAGGCCTGCTACGAATCCCTCAAGAACAAGGGCATCCTCGTTCGCTACTTCGACAAGCCCGGCCAGCGCGACAAGATCCGGCTCAGCATCGGAACCACGCAAGAGAACGATGCGGTGTTGGCTGCCTTGGGCAAGATCGGTTGAGCGAACTACCTGGCATCGTTGCCCGCCACGGCCGGGGGCGCTGATGCGAACTCGACCCCCGCGTAGACCTCGCTGAGGGAAAGATCGATATCGAGGCAGCGGACCCTCGCCACGGCCTCCAGCGTTGCCGACGATCGCAGAGACCACGAACCATCCGCTTGACGCAGGAAGAGCTCGACCCTTGGCGACTGCTGCGAGATCAGGACGTACTCCTCCAACGAATCAAGCTGTCGGTAACGGTAAAACTTCTCGCCGCGGTCGTAGGCTTCGGTATTGGGGGAGAGCACCTCGATGATCACACGAGGATTGGTGACGGTCTCGCCGGTGGAATCATTGGGATCAACCTGACGCGGACCACAGATGATGCTGACATCAGGATACGCGTAAAGGACAGTCCGCGGGATACGAATGCGAAGATCGCTGCCATAGACGCGACAGGCTTTGCCCTTAAGCAGGTTGCGGAGTTCGCCACCGACATTCATGACGATCAGACTATGGTTGGCCGATCCGCCGGCCATCAGCAGCACCTCGCCGTCCCGGTATTCGTGCTTCTCTAGCGACTCTCGCTCGCGCCTGAGATATTCGGCGACGCTCATCTGGGTGGATTTGAGGACCGGTATGGCCATGTGCGCGATTATAACCAAGGCTCGGGAAGCATGTCGATATCCTCAGGCAAATCCGGGCAAGCACGAGATGCGAAGGAGAAAATACGAAACGAAGCGGAGACTCGAAAGAGTAAACCCGGAGCGGCGCGGACATCGGGTACGTTGCCCGGATGTCTGGGCACACCCGCAACCACGTTTCGGTGGGGCGGCCGGTGAAGTGTCTCGCGGAAGCGGGTATGATGGTCCACACCATGAGCAACCGAATCTCCAGCATCCAGCGGAATACCAAAGAGACTCAGATCGAGTTGTCCCTGAACCTCGATGGCCAGGGTGTCAGCGACATTCGCACCGGCGTCGGCTTCTTTGATCACATGCTGGACCTGCTCGCCCGCCACAGCCTGATCGACCTTACCATCAAGGCCACCGGTGATCTTCAGATCGACGCCCACCACACCGTCGAGGATGTCGGCATCGTCTTTGGCCAGGCGATCGAAAAGGCTCTGGGCGACAAGAGGGGCATCTACCGTTATGGCTGGGCAGTCATCCCTATGGACGAGAGCCAGGCTCAGGTCGCCGTCGATTTGTCCGGCCGGCCCGCCTTTGTATTCAACGTGAATTTCGAGCACGAGTTGATCGGCAACTTCCCCGTGGAACTGATCGAAGAGTTCTTCAAGTCGCTCGCCAACAGCGCCAAGATGAACCTCCACATCAACGTTCCCTACGGCACCAATAACCACCACGTCGCCGAGGCGATCTTCAAAGCCCTCGCCAAGAGCCTGCGCCAGGCGGTCTCGCCCGATCCGCGTAACAAGGGCATCCCCAGCACCAAGGGCTCACTCAACGGATAACACCATGCAACGGAAAAACATCCCCATCCAGGACTTCACCTGCAGCCCGCTGGACATCTGGGACCGCGGCTGGTTTCTTCTCTCCAGCGGTGATTTCGCCGCCGGCGACTACAACTCCATGACGGTCTCCTACGGCAGCTTTGGCACCATGTGGAATAAGCCATTTGTCATGGTCGTCGTTCGGCCGCAGCGCTATACCTGGCAGTTTCTGGAAAAGTTCGACTCTTTCACCCTCTGCGCCTTCCCCAGTGAGTGCCGCAAGTCCCTCGAAGTGCTCGGCACCAAGTCTGGGCGGCAGATCGACAAGATACACCCGGCCGGGCTCACCCCGATCGCCTCCGGCATCGTCGCCAGCCCGGCCTACGAAGAGGCCCATCTCATCGTCGAATGCCGCAAGATCTATTTCAACGACTTCGACCCCAGGCACTTCCTCGCCGACTATATTGCCCCCGGCTACAACAACGATTACCACCGTATGTACTTCGGCGAAATCCTCGCCGTCAGCGGCACTGAGCAATTCGCAGGTCGCAAGTCTTGAAACGCATTGTCTTATTCTCTGAAGTCGACGCCGACTTCCAGACCCGGCAGTGCATTGAGCAACTGGCCTCGGGGCTCGCTGGCAAGCACGATGTGCGCCGGCTGACTGTCGGCCGTGGCGGCGACTGCCGCCACCTGCCCGCGGCCGTCTGGCAGCTTCTGCACACCCAGACTGATCTCGTTCACGTTTGGGGAGACCGCTGCCTTCGCGCTGCGGGATTCGCGCGCAAGGCGATCCTCTTCACCCCCGCTCCGCTGCCGACTCCTGCTGGTGCCAAATGGCTTCGCTCCGCCCGGCCGCTTCTTCCCACCCGCTGCGTCTGCCTCAGCGGCGAGGACCACCGCTATCTCATCGAGCATGGTGTGCCGCCCGAACAGTGCGACCTGGTCCGCGCCGGCGTAAAGCTCGGTGCGCGCCTCACCACCGACACGACTCTGCGCTCTGAACTCGGTGCGGCCACCACAGATTGCCTGATTCTTCTGGCCGCCGATGCCGAGCCCTGGGTCGACCAGCACCTCGCCGTTCAGGCGACGGCCATTCTGCATTCCCTGGACCCACGCTATCGCCTGCTGGTGACCGGCGGCGGCCGCGATCATCGGCGTCTGCTCCGCCTCGCCGCTCACGCCGCGCCGAGTCTGGTGATGGATGCCGCCGAACTACTGGGCCGCCGGGTGGAGCTTCCCGAGCTCGTGCCCGCCGCCGACCTGGCCATCTGCCCCGCCCAGCACGGCCTGCCGCCGCTGCCTATTCTCACCTGCATGGCCGGCGGCGTCCCGCTGGTCGGCCTGGCGACCCGCGCCACCAGTGAGCTGATCGAAGATCATTACACGGCGCTGCTAGCGCCGCCCAAAGCCAAACGGCTGGCGCAGCGACTACTCCAACTGGCTGAAGACGCGGGGATGGCCCATCGCCTGGCCGACGCGGCCCGCGCCGAGGCGTACAAGCTCTTCCCCCTCAGCCGATTTCTCGGCGAGATGCGCATCGTCTACGACAAGGCCACGAGTTCTATTTCGCCAGCGGCGGAAGGCTCAGCGGCTTAACCCGCAAGATGCTGGCCTTCTGCTTCAGACTCTCCACCAGCGAATCTGGCGCTGGTGTGTCCGTCTTAATGAGCTGCAACTGAACCGTTCCGGTCGCGGTCGCCCCGCGGCTGATCACCATGTTGGCGATGTTCACCCCGGCCGCCCCGAACGTGCTGCCGACCATGCCGATCACGCCCGGCAGGTCGTTGTTCACCACCAGCACCATGGTGCCCTCGGGCACCATGTCCATGGCAAAGTTGTCGATCCTCACCACGCGCGGCAGGCGATCCTGGTAAACCGTGCCGAGGATCCGGTGCGACTCACCACCCGGCAGTTCGACCTTCAACTCCATCACCTCGCCCACCAGCCCGGCCGGCGGGTTCGCCTCGAGGATCTGCGACAGTTCGATCCCGCGAGACCTCGCAAAGTGCTCCACGTTGATCACGTTGATCGACTCACCCGTGTTCGCCTTCAGCAGTTCCACCAGCGCCAATCGCATCAGCGTCGTCGCCAGCTTCTGCGGCCGAGCCCCGAACACGCGCAGCGTGATCGTCGTGAATCCCTTGTCGCACAGCGGCGGTAGCAGCATTCCCATGCGCCGCGCCAGGTCGGCGAACGGCATCTCATCGGCCGGCAGGTCCAGCTTGATCCCGCCGGCATTTACCGCGCCGCGGATCTCGCCGGTCTTCAGATACGCCACGATCGCCTTGCAGGCATCGACGCTGACGGCCGTCTGGGCTTCATCGGTGCTCGCGCCAAGGTGCGGCGTCAGCACGGCGTTCTCGATGCCGAACAGCGGATGATCCTTCTGCGGCGGCTCGGTCTGATACACGTCGATGGCCGCCCCGGCGATCTTCTTTTCCTTTAGCGCATCGGCCAGTGCGAATTCGTCCACCACCTCGCCGCGCGCGTCGTTGACCACCAGCAGGTTCGGCCGGCATTTGTTGAAGAGCCGCTCGCGGTTCAGCAGGTGTTTCGTCGCCTCGCCGCCGGGGACGTGAAACGTGATCACGTCGATCTGCGACACAAACTCGTCGAAGTCGCGAACCAGCTTCACCTTGCCATCGAGTGCGGTCGGTGCCGTGAAGAACGGGTCAAACCCGATGACATTCATGTCAAACGCCAGAGCCCGCGAGGCAACCGTCCGGCCGATGCGACCCAGCCCCACCACGCCCAGCGTCTTGCCGGCAAGCTGCGTCCCCTGATAGACACTCCGCTTCTTCCAGTCGAGTTGCCCGGACTTCAGCGCCCCATGCGCCTGGGGAATCTTGCGGGCCAGCGACAGCATCAGCGCCAGCGCATGCTCCGCGGTCGAGAGCGTGGAAGCCTCGGCCGTGTTCATCACCAGGATGCCCTTGAGGGTCGCGGTCTCCAGATCGATGTTGTCCACGCCCACGCCGGCTCGGGCGATGGCTTTGAGGATGCCGGGATTGGCCAGCACCTTGGCGGTGGCCTTGGC
>JBBQTU010000173.1:0-8891 GCA_038213005.1 Tepidisphaerales bacterium
TCTATCTCGTCCCCTATCGGACGCCTGAGTCATGCCTCTCTAAATCCATTCCGGCCGTGCGGCGAAGCCGCTTCCATTATTTGTGGCACTACTTCGCAACCGAATGCCAAAAAGCACCCACTCAGTTTCCTGAAGAGCCAAAAAAAAGAGTGCATAACGTTCCGCCTGTTCTTCTCACCTTTAAAAGCAGCTTCCTTCTAATTGGTCTCCACCGTTTGCCTTGGCACCGACGATCCATTGGCGGCATTGGGGGCATCGGGATCAACTATGATCATCTGCGGGGCGATCACACGGTGCTGCGATTCGGTCGGCAGTTTGCCGGCCAGCCGGTCCTGGAAGAGTCTGGCCAGTTCCCGCCCGATAGCCGGGTTTTGCTTATCCACGGTCGCCACCGGCGTATACGATTCAAATTGACGTTGGGGATCATCCATCCAGAAATCGTCGTAACCGGTGATCAGAATGTCATGACCGGGGGTCTTGCCCAGCAGCCGGCAAGCGGCCGCGATCGGATACACCTCGCCATCGGATGCCGCCACGATCGCGTCGACGCCGGGATCGCGCTGCAGGTACTCAACCAGCCAGCCGGCGATGCTTCGGGTCTTGGCCTCGAACCATTGCTGGAAGGGCAATCCCTCGGGGTCCGGCCCGCCCGGCCGAACCGCGGGTAATATCTCCAGTCCCGCATCACCCATTGCTTTTTCGTAACCGGCATCGCGGTCTTTCAGCCAGGCATGGTTGATCCGGCATCCCTGGCCCGTCCAGACCCGTAGAATTCGTCGTCGGCCTTGGCCGATCAGCCAGCGGGTCAGATCGTGGCAGCCGGCCGCATGATCCGAGCTGACCCAGTCGCAGCCGGCGACAGGTTGCGAGCCGTACAGCACCACCGGAGCCCCGTTCAGCCGCAGCGCATCGGCGATCTGCTGCGCTTCGGCGGGATCCCAGACTTCACTCTCAACGGCAATTGCCCCGCGCGGCCAGCCCGACGTCAACCGTCGCGCCTTTTCCGCCGTCAACGTTCGCTCCCCCACGATCATTGAGTCAAACCCCGCCTCGCCCAGACTGGCCAATGCGGCATATTGACGCTGAATGTCCCAGCCACTGCTCCGCTGATAATCATACTCCCCACTACCGTTGGAGAACGCACAGCCGAGTACCACCACCGTGTGGGCCATCGCCCCGCGATGGGCAGCGCCCTTGTTGGCGACGACACGCCGCCGGTTCTCCTGACTGATCACTAATCCCTGATCCTGAAGCTGCTGAACCGCCAGCCGAAGTGTCGGACGCGAAACCTTGAGCTTCTTGGCCAGACTCACTTCCGTGGGCAACTCCTCCCCGGCCGGCAACTTGCCATCGGCAATCCACTGCCGCAGCGTGCGTTCCACCCGCACTCGCGGCCGCGTTTCAAGCATCGCACTGGCTGACAGTTCCGTCATACACCACCATTGTAACAGGAAGGAAACTGAACGCAAGACAATTCTACATTTAATTTTTACACTGCCCGATTATGTTACGTCGCGTTCTAAAAAGGCGATTCGCCCCTGTTATTACAGCCATATCGAGATCACGGATGCCAATTTCGATCACCTCACAGCCAAAGCGCCATGACATCATCATTACATCTGCTTTACAATGGTAAGCCCAAGGAATGGCCAAGATCGACGTCCCGACATCGTCAGGACATCCACCATCTTGCGGAGTGGGATTGCTGACCGCCTGTTCATGAGTAGAGTTGGGGTATTCCTATGAAATAGGGAAGTCCAGAACGGGGAAAATCCAGAAATTCAGCATTTAGCATGCAGCATTCAGCATTCAGGTGACCGCTTCCCCTTCGTGCCTCAGTGCCTTCCTCCGAAACTCGCGCGCCTGGCCCCCTCAATCGGGCGCAACTCCTTACCCTACAAGGCCCCGCGCTACCCCCACCCCCTCCCCCGAAAACCTGCGTGCCTGCCCCGACTTCGGCGTTCGCTGGTTGCTGCATCGCTGGACCTGGCCGACCTTCGCCTTGGCACGCTCCCGTTTCGCGCTTCAGGCCGGGCAGTTTGGCAAGCCGTGCCGGGCGACTTAGAATCCCCGCTTGTCTTTGTAGCCCAAGGAACCGAATGTCTAATGGCAGCACGATGAACGGCGAAACGATCAAAGAGTTGAACTACTCGCTCCTCCCCGGCGATGTCGATGAGAGCATCGACGTAGAGAGCGAGGAGATGCTGATCAACATGGGACCCCAGCACCCCTCCACCCACGGCGTGCTGCGCATCGTCCTGCGCACCGACGGCGAGATGGTGCTGGATGCCAAGCCGCATGTGGGCTATCTCCATCGCTGCAAGGAGAAGATCGCCGAGAACCTCGCCTACTACCAGTACATCGGCTACACCGATCGGCTGGACTATCTGGCCGCGATGAACAACAACCACGCATGGTCGATGAGCGTGGAGAAGCTTGCCGGCGTCGAGGTGCCCAGGCGGGCCGAATACATCCGCGTGATCGCGTCTGAACTCAACCGGATCGCCTCTCACCTGGTCTCTTTCGGCACCTATGGGCTGGATCTTGGCGCATTCGCCCCCTTTCTCTTCGCCTTCCGCGATCGCGAGTACATCCTCGATCTGTTCGAGCAGATGTGCGGCGCCCGGCTGACGCTCTCGTACATCAATATTGGCGGCGTGACGTGGGACCTGCCGCCAGCCTTCCTGGAGAAACTGGCCGAGTTTCTGGACTACTTCGAGCCCAAACTGGACGAGTACAGCGACCTGCTGACCAAGAACCACATCTTCATCAAGCGCACCTCCAACGTCGGCGTGGTGAGCAAGGACCTGGCCGTCAAGTACGCCCTCTCCGGGCCGATGATTCGCGGATCGGGCATTCCCTTGGACCTCCGTCGCGATCGGCCGTACTCGGTCTACCCGGAACTGGATTTCGATGTCGTGGTCGGCCGGGGCGCCCAAGGCACGGTCGGCGACTGCTGGGATCGTTACTGGGTGAAGATGGAAGAGATGCGGCAGTGCATCAAGATTCTTCGCCAGTGCATCAAACAGCTCCCCGACGGGCCTTTTCGAGCCAAGGTGCCGCGGGCGATGCGCATTGGCGCCGGCGAGATTTACTGCGAATATGAAAACCCCCGCGGGCACCTGGGTTTCTTCATCGAAAGCCAGGGTGGCACGATTCCCTATCGCGTGAAGATTCGCGGCGCGTGCTTTGTAAACCTTTCCGTGACCGAGGAACTCTGCCGCAACGTATTGCTGGCAGACGTGCCGGCGATCATCGGGTCGATTGACGTCGTAATGGGTGAGGTGGATCGGTAAGCGGGAGGTTGCACGATACGAGGTCGCGGCGGCTTGCGGGGAATCGGGAGAACTCTTCGCTTGGCCGGCTCAGGTGTGCTGTTGGCATCGGAGGAGTGAAAGGGCGGAACGTGGCTCGTGGACAGTCCAAGCGATCGTTGTTACCCCTGCTGGTGGTGGCTCTCACGCTGCTGGCTGGCGGTGGATGCTGGTTTTGGCAATCCAGTTCGGCGCCGGTCGTAACGCCGGCGACACAGCAGGCGGCCAGTGCGGCGGAGGTGCGGACCATCCGCGTCGCCACATGGAACCTGAAGCAGTTCACCGATCGCCCGAACTTGGACCTGCCGATGGTCGCCAGGATCATCACCGAAGCGCGTTTTGACGTGCTGGCGATTGAGGAAGTCAAGAAGGACGGGCGTGCGGTGGACCGGCTGCTTTCCACGCTGGGGCCGCCCTGGCGGTCGGGCGGGATCAGCCCGATGACCGGGAACAACGAGCGGTTTGCCATTATCTACCGGGGCGATCGCGTGCAGGAGATCGGCTCAGCCAGCCTCATTGATCTCGCAGACCCGAGTGTTTTTGACCGGCACCCCTATACCGCGAGGTTCCGCGCCAACCGGTTCGACTTCCAGTTGGTCGTTGTGCATCTGAGTTACACCGACACCGGCCGGCGCCGATTGGAGACCCAAACCCTCGCGAACTGCGTGATGGAACTCGCCGCACGCCAGAGCGAGAAGGACATCATTGTCCTGGGCGATTTCAACGAGCAGCGTGCCCGCCCGAACCTGTCCTTGATGGAGGATGTCGGCTGGCATACCACCGTCAGCGAGGCGACTAATCTCTCATCCAAGGAAACCTACGACAACATCCTGATCGAGCCCAAGCACACGACCCAATGGCAGGGCAGTTCAATCGTGCGGTTTGATGAACTCTATTTCAGCAACGACGACCGTGCCGCCAGTGCGGCCGTCTCCGACCACCGTCCCGTGTACGCCGAGTTCAAGACCGACGGGCCTGACACCGACTGAATGATGCCGGCGGCTGGAGACGATCGACTGATCTATTTGCCTCGTCGGTGAAGAAGTTCACCAAGCGTTCGCACGCCGAGCACCTGGCACACGCCGAGGTAGACGCCGCCGCCGATCGCTATGAGCAGCACCAGTTGCGCGATCGCAGCCAGTTTCCCAGTTCCGTGAGGCCAGAAGGGCGCGTATTGGACGGCGACGCACGCGGCCCACATCAGCCCGGCCGCGACGAGCATCTTGCCCGTCGACCGTGCCAGCGACGCCAGGCCAAGCCCGCCGACGCGGTTGCGGAGCATGTAGAGCATCAGCAGCGACTGCACGGCGAAGCTGACGACCGTCCCGGCCGCCATCGCTGATTCGCCCATGGACGTGAAAACCAGCGGGATCTCGATGACCAGGTTGAGGCCGATATTCACCATGGACATCACAAACGGCGTCTTGGTGTCATGCAGCGCGTAATAGGCGCGGTTGATGATCTGCTGCATCGAATAGGCCCAGATGCCTGAGGCATAGAGCACCAGGGAATTGGCCGTGAGTTGCAGATCGTGTGCGGTGACTTCGCCATAGCCGTAGAACAGGCGGATGGCGTGATGCCGCACGATGATCAGGCCGATGCTCGCGGCGATGCCTTCGAACAGCGTCGCCTCAATCCCGGTGTGCAGCGTCTGGCTGAAGCGCGAGCGATCCTTCTCCAGGGCGTCGCTGCTGAGGCCCGGGAAGATGGCAGTCGCCAGGGCGATGGCGAAGATGCCCAGTGGAAACTGATAGAGGAACTGAGCCCAGTTGAGCCGCACCGGGGCGCCGGCTTCCATCGGGTAGCGAATCACATGGCCAAACAGCGTGAAATGGTCGACCGGGTTGTTGTGCGCATCAACACTGGCCGCCAGCATGGCCGAGATTCCCGTGTCCATCAGAACGGAGATCTGCAAGACGCCGGCCGCGAGGGCGACCGGGATGGACAACTGCAGCATGCGCCTGATGGCCGGGGTCCAGAGCGCGTCTTTCACTGAGAACCTGAAGCCGACCGCCCGCAGCGCGGGGACGAGCATCGCGACCTGTCCTACGCCGGCGACCAGCACGAACGCGGCGAGCCACATCGAGAGCGTGATCTGCTTGTCCAGCTTGACGGCGGGGTCGCTGGTGAGGCTGATCGCCATCAGCCAGCCGCCGAAGGCCGTCACGGCGATGTGGATGACGTTCAGCAGGATCGGGGCGGCCGCGGGAAGAGCGAAACGCCGATGCACCTGCAGGATCGCGCCGAGAAAGGCGGTCAGGCAGATGAGCACCACATACGGGAGCATGATCGCCGAGAGCTTGAGCGTGAGCAGGTAATCGAGGCGACGATCAGGTCCGGCGAAGTAGATCATGATCGCCAGGACGATCTCGCCGATGATCGTGATGCCCACGAGAATCAGGGTCAGGAGATTGACGCTCGCGGCGGCGAAGGCTCTTGCCTGCTCGGGCGTCTGCTGCTTCAGGCTCCTGGAGTAGAGCGGGATGAAGGCGGCCGAGAGGGCTCCTTCGCCGAAGAGCTTGCGCAGCAGGTTCGGGATGATGAAGGAGATCCGCAGGGCGACGGCGACGGGGCTTTTGCCAAAGACGGCCGCGAGGGCTGTTTCACGCAGCAGCCCGAAGACACGGCTGACCAGCGTCAACGCGCTGATGATCCTGGCGTGGCCAAGAAAAGACTGGACCTGAGGTTTCTGTGCGGCATCCGTTGCCATCGAAGCTTCCTTGCTCTACGGCAGTATAACCTCTTGGGCACCGCGACAAAATAAGTTGACCGATCTTGCCTTGACCTTGAGGCCGTGCTCTTGGTTGCTCGCTCGTTACAGATCGTTGATATTCGCCTCGCTCGCGCCTCGATCACGACCTCAATGTCGGCGCAATCTCAGTGACCTTATTTTGTCGCGATGCCTTATCGGCCTGGCAGAAGCGAGATGCCGGTCATCTCCGCGGGCTTGGGCAGGCCCATGAGATCGAGGCACGTCGGGGCCATGTCGGCCAGTCGGCCGCCTTCTCGCAGTTTTACTCCCTTGAAGCGGTCATCGACGACGATCAGGGGCACGTCGAAGGTCGTGTGCGAGGTGAAGGGCGCGCCGGTGATCGGGTCGGTGTCCTGCTCGGCGTTGCCGTGGTCGGCGGTGATGACCAGCGCCCCGCCCTGACGGAGCGTGGCATCGACAATCTTGCCGACGGCGGCGTCGACGGTCTCGATGGCCTTGATGGCGGCGTCGAGGTTGCCGGTGTGGCCGACCATGTCGCCGTTGGCGAAGTTGATGACGACCAGGTCATAGTTGCCGGAGTCGATGGCCTTGGCGGCTTCGGTGGCGACTTCGGGGGCGCTCATCTCGGGCTTCTGGTCATAGGTGGCGACGCTGGGCGAGGAGATGAGCTTGCGGTCTTCGCCGGGGAACGGCTCTTCGCGATAGTCGTTGAAGAAGAAGGTCACGTGGGCGTACTTCTCGGTTTCAGCGCAGCGGAACTGCTTGAGCCCCAGGTCGGCCATGTAGCTGCCCAGGATGTTGACCATCTTGGGCGGCTTCACGAACGCGACCTTGACCGGCAGGCCCTTTTCGTAGGCCGTCATGGTGACGAAGTAGAGGTCGAGCTTCCTGGCGCGGGCGAAGCCGTAGGTGATATCCTTGGCGTCCTTGTCCTTGGCGGCGAAGGGGAAGGTGTCCAGGACGAAGGCCTTGGAGATTTCACGAGGGCGGTCGCCGCGGAAGTTGACGAAGATGATGCCGTCGCCGTCCTTGATGACGCCGATTGGTTTGCCGTCGCTGGCGGTGATGAGGGATGGGGGAACGAACTCGTCGCCGACCATGTTGTCGCTGGTGGGCTTAATGTAATAACTCTGGAGGGCTTCGGTGGCGCTCTTGACGAGTTTGCCTTCGCCCAGGGTCATGGCGCGATAGGCTCTCTCAACCCGGTCCCAGCGGTTGTCGCGGTCCATGGCCCAGTATCGCCCGACGACGGTGGCGACCTGGCCGACGCCGATTTCCTTCATTTTGGTTTCCATGTCATTCATGAAACCCAGGCCGCTGGTCTGGGGCGTGTCGCGGCCGTCCATGAAGGCGTGGAGGAAGACTTTGCCCAGGCCGTTGCGTTTGGCGAGCTCGCAGCAGGCGTAGAAATGCTCCATCAGGCTGTGGACACCGGCGTCGGAGACCAGGCCCATGAGGTGCAGGGCGCCGTTGTGGGTCTTGGCGAAGTCGATGGCGGCGTTGAGTTCGGGATTGGTGAAGAAGCCGCCTTCGACGATCTGGCGGCTGATCCGGCCGGAATCCTGGTCGACGATGCGGCCGGCACCGATGTTCTGGTGGCCGACTTCGCTGTTGCCCATGGTTCCCTGGGGCAGGCCGACATCAAAGCCGCTGGTCTTGACCAGGACGTTGGGGTATTGGGCCATGAGCTTATCGGTGATGGGCTTGCGGGCGAGGTAGACGGCGTTGGTTTTGTTCCCCTTGGGGTCTGGGTTGTGGCCCCAGCCATCACGGATAATCAGGACGACGGGGCGTTTTGCGAGTGTAGCCATGGGATGGATCCTTCGTTTTGTGTTTGAGGGCCGGGGTATATTACGCGCAGGCAAAGAATAGTCACCAGCGGGTGCGTCGTCGGTCAGATGCGCGGGTTTTGCGGGGAGGGGGTGGGGGGTAGCGCGGGGGCTTGTGCGATAAGGAGTTACGTGCGATTGAGGGGGTCAGATGCTCAAGTTTGGCAAGGGAAGATCGGAGGTCGGAGAGCGGAGGTCGGAGGTACGCTTCATCGCGATGTTGGGCGGGTGCGGATTCCACTACTTGTTAGGTAGGGAATAGGAACGGTGACATCGGGCCTGAAGGCGGCGTTGGTTGGCCAGTGAGCAGGGCTACAGACTTGTCAAAGAGCACCGGATGGCGCGGGGAGTCCGCGCTCGCATATTTGGGTAAGTATAGGTGGGGGGGATTGGCGGGTCAAGAGGGGAGTTGGGAAATGCGAAGGGGGGGGGGCGAGGCGGCACGCTGGTGGTGAAGGGCGTCGACCTGGCCGGGCATCTGAGGACTGGCGGGCCGTTCAAGGGGAGAGAGGGGAATGGTTGATGAGTCCCTTATTCGCCAGTGTCGCTCAGATTGAATCGCGTCCTTTGTTTTCGTTTTTTTGTGCGCCTCCTTTGTTTTCGCGACGATGTCTATGCGTTTTTGCCGCGCGGGCCGACCAGCATCATGGACAGGCCCGCCAGGCCCACCACGATGCCGCCGACGATGTACCACGTGGTCCTGTCGGTGAAGTGCCCGGTGAAGAAGTTGCTCCACCGATCCGACACCGAGTCGGACGCGTTCATACCGCTGATCAGCAAGACGACTCCGACCGCCAGCAGCACCGTTCCGAAAATACGTTGGGGACTCATAATGGACTCCTGTAACAGGTGACCTCAGGTTCGAAATGCCGACGCCTCGCTCTGGCCCTGGCTCCTAGTGTACTGCGTCGCACTGATGCCAACTTAAAATCGGGGTGGCATGGCCAGATCGGTACTCCGAGATGGCCATGATGTCCGCCCCTTGCTCATTCCGGAGTACCGGCCTGAGCATGCCACCCATGTTGATGGACTTCG
>JBBQTU010000174.1:0-8886 GCA_038213005.1 Tepidisphaerales bacterium
ATGGATCAGCGCCGCAGGCGACGCAGGCGGCGACGGCCATGGTGGCGTCGAAGAGATTGTGGCGGCCGGGCACGGAGAGTTCGAGCCTGGCGACAACCTTACCATTGTGGGAGATCTGTCCCATGCAGCAGCCGTTCTTGAGGCCCGTGGGATGGATGGACCAGGTGTAATCGCCGTCGAAGCCGACGGTCTGGACGGGGGCGGCCGAGCGGGCCACCACGCTGGCGACGCGAGCGTCTTCGCCGTTGGCGATGACCAAGCCGTGGTGCGGGACCAGGGAGATAAAGTGCTCGAAGGAGGCGACGATGTCGTCGATGTTCTTGTAGCAGTCCAGGTGATCGGCTTCGATGTTGGTGATCAGGGCGACGGTGGGATGGAGGTTGTGGAAGCTACGGTCGTACTCGCAGGCCTCGACGACGAAGGCGGCTCCCTTGCCGGAGTGGCTGCCGCCGCCGAGCTGGGGGACGATGCCGCCGACAACGAAGCTGGGGTCGATGCCGCACTGCATCAGCGCATAGGCGGTCATGGCGGTGGTGGTGGACTTGCCGTGCGTGCCGGCAATGGCGACACCGAACCGTTCCTGCATGACCTGCCCGAGGAGCTGGGCGTACTTGACGTGGGGGATGTCCAGGGTGCGGGTCGCGTAGGCGAATTCTGTGTTGTCGTCTTTCACGGCGGCCGTGCGGACGACCAGGTCGACCTCACGAGTGAGCAGCTCGCCCTCCTGGGCGCGGGAGACATTGATCCCGCGTTTCATGAGCTTGAGGGTGGGCCCGTTGGGCTTGGGTTCGGAACCGGTGACGATCGCGCCAGCGTCGGCCAGGACATGGGCCAGACCGCTCATGCCGCATCCGCCAATGCCAATGAAGTGCACGCGTTTGCCGGTAAAGCGGCTCATGCAGCACTGCTGGGTTTGCTCTTCTTGTTCGACGCTCTGATTCACTTGAAGTGCCATAGTACCGGTCCTCCTTGACCAGTCAATTCGAACCCGTCCATCTGTGCGAACTGTCGCACAGGCCTGTGGTCCGCATCACCGTTGGGCCTTCGCGGCAGATCGCCGCCGCGTCGGCACGACGTCCACTATTTTAGACTGCGCCAGATGGGGCGCTCGCAAATTCGTTTATGGCGTCGGCCACTTCGGCGGCGGCCTGCGGCCGGCCGAGGCGACGCGCTGCGCCCGCCATAGTCTGGCGTCGGGCCTGATCGTACATCAGACTCTCAAGTATTGGATGCAACATTTCCGAGTTCTTCGCGGCGTCTTTGGTGTCGTCGATGAGGACGGCGGCGCCGGCCTGCTGAAGCACCCTGGCATTGACCCGCTGGTGCATGTCCTTGTGGAACGGATACGGCATCAGGATCGAGGGCACACCGCAGGCGGTCAGTTCGGCACAGCTACTGGCGCCGGAGCGGCTGACGGCGAGGGTGGCGACAGCCCAGACATCGGCCATGGCGGGGGTGAAGTCGATCACCCGGGCGGGGACGGACAATTGCTGGTAGCCGGCCTGGACGGCCGGGGCGTGATCCTTGCCGGCGAGGTGGAGGATCTGCCAGCCCTGGAGGCGCAAGGATTTGAGGCTGGCGAGAACGGCCTGGTTGACGGTCTGGGCGCCTTGCGAGGCGCCGGTGACGACGAGTGTATTGAGCGAAGCGTCGATGCCCAGGCGAGCGGCGGCCGACTCGTGCGTGGGCAGATGGCAGATGTTGGCGCGGATGGGGCAGCCGGTGACGCGGATGCGGTGCTGATGGCCAGATGAGACGTGCTGGCGGGTCTGTTCATACTGGCAGAAGACGGCCTTCACGTGGCGCATGAGGAACTGATTGGCTTTGCCGGGGATGACATCCTGATTGAGGATGCCGGCGGGCAGGCCTTTCTGGCCCGCGAGTTTGACGGCGGCGCCGGCGGCATAGCCACCGAGGCCCAGGACAAAGACGGGCTGATGGGATTTGAGGATCCGGCGGACCAGGTCCTGCGTCTCGCGCCAGGATTTCCAGAAGCGAACGAGGCCAGCGATGGTCTTTACGGGCGGGACGATGGATTGGGGAATGAAATCGAAGCCGGTGCTGCTGAGGATCGTGCGATCGAGTTCTCGCTGGGTGCAGAGGAAGACGGGCTTGAAATCAGGATCGAGAGCCTTCAGGGCTTCGGCGACGGCGAGGCCTGGGTACAGATGGCCGCCTGTGCCGCCGCCGGCCAGCAGAACTGTCCTTGCCTTCCCCATATTTTGATTCCGTTCAAACGAGACCGGCCGAGCTTCCATGCCCTGACCGCCGGGACGAATCCCGGACGCCTGTTTTGTACCGCGAAACAGATGGGATTGCTAGTACCAGATATTCAAAACCAGCGCCAGTTCGCGGATTTTTCCTTCGAAGGTTCCGACGGTCGAGGTCACGTTTTTAATCTCGACCTCCGGATGCGTATCCAGCCATTCGTTGACCTGGTTGTCCAGATATTCAAGCCCCTCGCGGGACAGCTTGCCATGGAACGTGCGAAGCCGCACCGCCCCGGCGTGAGTGATATTCGGCTGGCGATGCCAGTTGCTCTTGCGGACAGTACCGCCGCCACCGCCCACGGCGGTAATGGTCTTGGCCGGGGCGTCGGCCTGCGCATCGTCAACCAGGCCGATGGGCTCGAGTTCGTCCTCGGTCGGGGGCGCCGACGCGGTCGGGGTGACGCGGGCGGCACCGGGGGTGAGCGTGTGAGCGGGCTGAAGACCCTGGGGACGCAGCGAAGGTCCGGCGGGAGCGGGAATATGCAGCGGCTTGTTCTGATCCAACATGAGCTTACCTCTCTTAACTTAGGACCCGAGAAGAGTCGGTCACTCTGACATGGACACCGGGGTATCATAAGACGCGCGAGGGCGACACACAATGAGATTTTATGGCAATGTGTGGGCGGAGCCGTTGCGGGGTCATCGACCAGACCGGATGATCGGGCTCAGTTCAAAGGAGAATCCCGATGAGTGGAACTGTGGATGTGACGACCCGGGCGGAGGATGTGGCGGTGCTTTCCTTATCAGAAGGCCCCACATTCTGCTGCGTGATCCGCTGGCAACCAGATGGGCGGCCGAGGCGGGCGGCCCCACTTATACGGATTCCACGAGGAACGAGTACAGCCAACGGACTGGCCGTGATCTGCGGGGGATGCGTGGGATGGTCCTGTGTGGGCGGGGACGCCGCGCACTCAACGCGGCGTGATCGAGTTGTGTAGATATACCATTGGCGTACGCCCCATAGGCATCCGAGGCCCGGTAGGGGCGTCACGGCCCGCACGGCGGATGCGCGTGGCCACTCCCCAAGTGTGGGCCGTACCCTATATGGGGGTTGTCACTCTCCAGCACCCAGTTAAAGCCCAGTGGCACGCGACCTGTCCGGTCGCGGGCCACTGGGTTGTTCCAGACACCTCAGTTCCAGTGCCTTACTTCTTGACCTCATACTCGGCGTCGATGACGTCATCGTCCTTCTTCTTGCCATCGCCGCCAGCCGCCCCGGCCGCACCCGCAGCGTCAGCGCCAGGCGCACCCGCGCCCGCATCGGCTCCTGCTTGAGCTCCGGCCTGCTTATAGATCTCTTCGCCCATCTTCGAAGCCGCCTGCTGCAGGCCCTCGACCGCCTTCTTGATGCGGTCGCCTTCTTCGCTCTTGGCGGCTTCCTTCACGCTGTTCACCGCCGACTCAATCGTGCCGCGCACGTCGGCTGGCACCTTGTCACCATACTCGCGAAGCTGCTTCTCGGTATGGTAGACCAGCGAGTCTGCCTGGTTGCGGAGGTCGATCACCTCGCGACGCTTCTTATCATCGGCGTCGTTGGACTCGGCTTCCTTCTTCATCTTCTCGATGTCGTCCTTGGACAAGCCGCCTGCATTCTGCACGGTGATCTTGCCTTCCTTGCCCGTGCCCAGATCCTTCGCCGCCACCATAAGGATGCCGTTGACGTCGATATTGAACGTCACTTCGATCTGCGGCACGCCGCGCGGAGCGGTCGGGAGATCCGACAGATCAAACCGGCCCAAGAGCCGGTTGTCCTTGGCGAATTGACGCTCGCCCTGCAAAACGTTGATCGTCACCGACGTCTGCCCGTCGGCCGCCGTGGAGAAGGTCTCCTTCTTGCTCGTCGGGATGGTCGTGTTACGCGGAATCAGCACTGTCATCACACCGCCCAGAGTCTCAACACCCAGCGACAGCGGCGTGGCGTCCAGCACCAGGATGTCCTTGACCTCGCCAGTAGCGATCGCGCCCTGAATGGCCGCGCCCACTGCCACCACTTCGTCGGGGTTGACGGTCTGGTTGGGTTCCTTGCCGGGGAACAGTTCCTTCACGATCCGCTTCACCAGCGGAACGCGGGTCGAGCCGCCCACAAGCACCACTTCCTCAATCTGCCCCGGCTCCAGTTTCGCATCACGCAAAGCATCAATCACCGGCTGGCGGCATTTCTCGGCCAGCGGGGTGATGAGCTGCTCAAACTTCGAGCGTGTCAGCGTCGTCTGCATGTGCTTGGGACCGTTGGCGTCGGCCGTGATGAACGGCAGATTGATCGTGGTCTCCATCGCGTTGGACAGCTCGATCTTGGCCTTCTCAGCGGCTTCCTTCAGCCGCTGCAGCGCCATGGCATCCTTCCGCAGGTCGATGCCTTCCTGCTTGCGGAACTCCTCGGCCAGATAGTTGATCAGCACTTCGTCAAAGTCGTCGCCGCCGAGGTGCGTGTTGCCGTTGATCGACAACACCTCAAACACGCCGTCGCCGACGTCCAGCACCGACACGTCAAACGTGCCGCCGCCCAGATCGAACACGCAGATCTTCTCATTTTTCTTCTTGTTCAGCCCATAAGCCAGTGCCGCCGCCGTCGGCTCAGGCAATACGCGAAGCACTTTCAGCCCGGCGATCTCGCCGGCATCCTTGGTGGCCTTGCGCTGGGCATCGTTGAAGTACGCCGGCACGGTGATGACCGCCTCGGTCACCTTCTCGCCCAGGTAGGCCTCGGCCGTCTTCTTCAGGTCGCCCAGAATGATTGCCGAGATCTGCTCGGGCGTGTAGTCCTTGCCGCGCACCTTCACGTGCACGTATTCCTCAGCGCCCCCGACGATCTCGTAGGGAACCATTTTCTCTTCCTGCGCCACTTCACTGTGACGGCGACCCATGAATCGCTTGATCGAAAAGACAGTGTTTTTTGGATTGGTGATCTGCTGGTGCTTGGCGGTCTGTCCGATGACGATCTCGCCCTTTTCAGTGAAGCCCACGACCGATGCGGTCACTCGACTCCCCTGCGAGTTGATCAGCACCTTGGGCTGGTCGCCTTCCATCACCGCAACGCAGCTATTGGTCGTTCCCAGGTCAATTCCAATGATCTTTCCCATCGCAAGTTCTCCTTTGTCATAGCCGCCCTCGCGTGGAGATTCTGCCTCCACACAGGGTGGTCCCAATGGAGTTGAGCAAAGGTTGTGCCATGGGTATCCGCCGGATACCACCGCCATAACCATTTGCTATGGCAATGGTTACACTAACTGCCTTGGACCATTCTGACGCAGATGGAAGATGCCAAATCGACAGTCGCCCCACAGCGTCTGCCAGTGTGGCAAAGGCCAGGTCTTTCGACCTGGCCTTTGCCGGATGACTAAGCAGACTCGGTGGCTTGGAGGTCTTGTGCGCTATGCCACGGCCTTGGCGTGAATCGCGAACGTGTATGCCGGATGAAGCGGGTCGCCGCTCGTGACCGTGACGACTGTGTTCACATTCCCGACCGCCGGGGCGTCGTACCTGATCGTGACGGCCCAGCCGCCCAGGGTGTAATCGTAGCCACTGGCACTCCAGGAAAACGGGTCGGTCGAATTAGTGAAGCGGACCGTGTTGAGGTCGAGGATACTATTGTCCACATCCGTGGTCTTCAGCAAAAACGTGCGTGAAACAGTCTTGCCCACCGTCGTCCTGCCGAACTCAGTACCCAGCGATGCACTGGCCGCCGTAGTACCCGACGGAATAGCGGCGCCTGCTCCGCTAAACACAGTGAGGTAAGGGAACGGACCAACAAGCGACACAAGTTCCGTCTCGAAGATCAGCGTGGAATTGGCTGGGATGGAATTGTTCGCATTGGTGCCATACCCCAGACTCGCTGGGATGATCAGCGTGCGGTGCTCCCCGGCCCGCATTCCCTTCAAGCCTTCGTTCCACCCGTCGATAACCTGAGGCTGCACCAGTGGGTCCGTGATGTCGAAGATCGGACACACGAATGGCGACCTGCCGGCGTTGAGCGAACTGTCAAACATCACGCCGTTCAACATATAGCCGCTGTAGTTCATCTTGACGACAGTGTTGTAAGCCGCCTTCGGCCCCGCACCCGCGACAGTCCTCGCCCACTGCAGACCATCGGGCAGATTGGTCGTGGTCAGGCCTAGGCCTGCAATGGCCAACTTGTTCTTGGAAAGCGTGGGGTCATTTGACTTGATAACGAGTTTCGCCTTGCGTGTCCCGGCCGCCGCAGGACTGAAACTGACGACGACCACCCCCTGGGTGCCAGCGGCGATGTCGCCGGTGGGCGTCTGGGTCAGGGTGAAATCATCCGCATTCAGCCCGGCGATGCTGATCGACGAGATCGTCAGCGGTGCAGTACCCCTATTCTTGATCACATAGCGTCGGGTCGATGCGCCACTGGTGGTGCTCATCGGACCGAAGTCCGTATAGTCCTGCCGACTCGGAGTCGTGTCGCCATTGGCGATGCCGACCGCCTTGCCCGCACTCAGAGCCGAGGCACCCGAGACCAGAACCATTGGCTGCCCCAGCACGATCATGTGAGGAGTGCCTCCCGACAACAGCGTGCGGGATTCGAGCGATTCAACGAAGACTTTGCTACCCATGGCCCAACTCCTCTATGACAAGAGAACCCACACCAAGCCCGACGGCAACGACAACCGGGCTGAGCAGTATAGTTCGCCTATGTCCTGCCGCTCACAACAGTACGGCCAGACTCTACCACAAGTTCAACTCGCCTCCCAATATAACTTCGAGGCTGAGCCATAAATGCTTCTTTCGCACGAACGATGTCGGATACGCCAAGCAACACGACATGCGGCGACGAAGAGGAAGGCATACCGAAGGGCCAAGGCTGGATGGGGCATCCTTCACGGAGGCCGCGCAAGACGCGGTTCCGCGCCTGCAGAGGCATGGCTTGCAGTTGTCGAAGTCGTTCTGAATGTGTCATATTGGGGTTGGCAATACGCCTCGTGTCCTGTTTGCGTTTCGTTTTCGTTTCGCCCGGGAAGGCGTATGAATCGGTCATGAATACCTCAGCAGAGTACGCCAATAATCAATTCATCAATTCCGCTCCGCGGCCGGGCGGGTGGCCGGGCGCGGGAGGGAGGCGGCCCAGGTGCCGTCTTTGATCGCCGCGAGTTTGAGGAGCTATTTTTAGGTGTAGATGGTTTTGGCATGGGCGGCGGTGAGGGTGCGGAGGACGGGCGGATTGTGGCCGGCTTCGAGTTCGGGGACGAGTTGGACGATGGTCTGGAATGGCTGGGACTCAACGTGTCCATCGCCATACATCACATTGGAAAACTCTTCGTGACTGTTGGGAGGCTCGAACGCGACCGCATGGTCGGACGTGGCGGCGCTGTTGAAGCCTGCGCCGACGTAAACGAAGGAGCAGTGGCCGCCGGAGAGGAGGGTGGCGGCCTGTTGCGCGGGCGAGTCGAGCAGTTTGGTGTCGGCTGTATTGGGGCAGAGGAACACATCTGCGCTGAGGTCCTCAGTAACCAGAAGCAGCGATATCTCGCTGGGATACTGCTGGTTGTTGTCCTTGCAGTACATCATGATCCCCAGGGCGATCTGGCGGAGATTGTTGGAGCAGCGTGCGCGAGGCGGGGTCTGGCGATGGGAGACCGGCGAAGCTCTCATGAGATAGACGGTGAAGACCAGGGCGGCGACGCCGAGAAGGAGCAAGAGACGGCCGAAGTTTCTTGGAGGAGGGGGCGCCGCACGCTCGTAATCGAGTGGGAGAGGCTCTGGCATGAGAACAGCGTACCGCTCTTTGCCAGGCGGCAACAACAAAAGAGGGGAAGCCGGCTGCCCGACACCGCAAGCCTTGGAGTCAAATTGCATTAAAGCTCACGCAGAGCCGCGGAGCCGCAAGAGAAGGCGGGGCGAAACGCCGCTGCATGATTGCCTTGCCCGGGACGGGTTAGTCGGGGAGGATGAGCCCTGGCGTTGGGGAAGGCTCTGCGCACGTGATCATGGCCCGGAAACCCTGCAGTGGATTCTGTGTAACTCGCCGGTTGACCCGCCGGGCAGTTGGCCGGAACATGTGAAAAAGGCCGATGCCGCAGAAGGAAGCCGGCCGTCTGGGGCTTAGCGAGCGGCATGAACGGCGCTATGGTGACGTTGGGTGGATGGCCGATACGGTCAAGCGTCTTGGCCTGGAACACACGGTTCGCCGCGAAGGCCGGCCAAGCCTGAAAGATCGGGCGCAGGAGAGTCAAGAGTGATTGCAGGCCGACATACATCCGTCCGCGTTTATATCCCCGCCCCCGTTGGTAACCCGATATAGCACGTCAGAGACGTGTTCCACGGGTCGGTCGTGGAGGATTCGGGGGCATGATGGATCTGAGTAACCAAGCCGCTGCGCCGGTGATCTTGCTGCGGCCGGTGGTCGAGGGGCCTCGAAAAGTTGAGGATCTCAGCGACCAGGCGGAGTACGCGGGGCGGGGAATAGGAAACCTGCCGAAAACATGGCTGGGCGGGCGTGGTAGAGTACACTAGGGACGGCGAACGGACTAACTGATGACTCAGCTTGCACAGCAGCCGGCATACCTGAAGATCGCGGACGTGCTCGATGCGATCGGGCAGCGTTATCGCGTGTTTCGTCTGGTGCGCGGGTCGGTGCTGTTTCTGGCGACGCTGGCCG
>JBBQTU010000175.1:0-8883 GCA_038213005.1 Tepidisphaerales bacterium
GCGATTTCTTAGCCCCAACGGGGCGGCATTCGTAAGTCCAGGGTAAGCGTACTCGCGCAGCCCTGGGTAAGAACCATTCACACTGAATGAGCCCTGAGAGGGCGACACCTCTTGCAGCACCGTATTCGCTCCAACCACCCGCTGACGCGCAACTTGCATCTGCCCGAAAAAACGGACACGCCTGCGGAAGCCCAGAGCGACTTGACTCTGAACGGATATCATATCAAATTGAGATAATGCGACTGATCGGCCAGGACATGCTTGTCAAAGCGGTCAGGAAACATGCGGACGCGCGCAAGTGGCTCGCGGCGTGGGCGTCCACTGTTGAGGATGCTACGTGGGCGAGCATTGACGAACTGAGAGAAGACTACGCCTCGGCCGACGGCGTAAGGCTTCGCAGCGGAACGATCGTCACTGTATTCAACGTGCGGGGCAACGAGTACCGGCTGATCAGCCACGTGGATTACCGTTTGCAGGTAGTGTTGGCAATGGAATTGTTGACGCACGGCCAGTACGACAAGGAACAATGGAAGGAACGGTACTAGAATGCCAGAGGTGATCGCCAAAATGAGCGATGATTCTTATCTACAACTGGTTCAGGCCTTCCCGTTGCGGCGGATTTCGACAGCGGCCGGGCATTCGCAAGCCAAGGCCGTCTATCTGCGTCTGAGCCAGGGCAAGATCGATCGTGGCGGGCGGGCATACCTGGACGTGATGGTGGATCTCATCGCCGATTATGAGCGGCGCTCGGACGACGCAAACGAACTCGGCACGGTGACCGCAGCGGAGTTGGTGCGGCATCGGCTGGAGCAGCGTGGGATGTCGGTCAGCGCATTGGCGAGAGCGGCTGGGATATCGCAGTCGAATCTTTCGGAAATGCTCAATGGCAAGCGCCAGTGGAGCAAGAGCGCGATCCGGTCGCTTTCTATCTACCTCGGCATCCGTGCGGATCGATTCCTCGCTTGAGCGGCGTGATTCGCTGGCAACCAAACGGGCGGCCGAGGCGGCCGGTCCCACTGAGGACGCGACCTGAAAGTTTGCCGGTTTGGGTTGCGGGTGAAAGCATGGCGGGCGTGGCGATCTTTTTCTCGCACGGAAATAAGGAAGCGGCTTCGCCGGCGGGAGTTGCTACACCCGAGGGCGGCTGTGCCACGCTGTGTAGAAACACAAGAGGGATCAACGAGGATCATCTCGTGGCGGGCGACGCTTCAGGATGCAGCCCATAGGGCCTATGCCTCAGCGGTGGCCGGGAGGCCGGAGGTTTCCTGGGCGCGCTTGGCGTCGATCATGCCTTTGCTGGACAGGATCGCCTGGCGGATTTCCTCGGCTACTTCCTTGTTGTCGAAGAGGAACTGCTTGGCGTTTTCGCGGCCCTGGCCCAGCCTGAGGGTCTTGTAGGTGTACCAGGCGCCGCTCTTCTCGACGATGTTGGCCAGCGCTGCAAGGTCAACCAGGTCGCCTTCATAACTGATGCCGCGGTCGAACATGATGTCAAACTCGGCGTCGCGGAACGGCGGGGCGATCTTGTTCTTGACCACGCGGGCACGCGTGTGGCAGCCGACCGACTGCTCGCCTTCCTTGATGGTGCTCATGCGGCGCACGTCGATACGCACCGATGAATAGAACTTCAGCGCCCGCCCGCCGGGAGTGGTTTCGGGGTTGCCGAACATCACGCCGATTTTTTCGCGGAGCTGGTTGATGAAGATCACAGTGGTCTTGCTCTTACTGATGCAGCCGGTGAGTTTTCGCAGGGCCTGGCTCATGAGTCGGGCCTGGAGGCCCATGTGGCTGTCGCCCATTTCGCCTTCGATTTCCGCCCGGGGGATCAGTGCCGCGACCGAGTCGATGACGACGACATCGACCGCGTTGGACCGCACCAGCAATTCGCAAATCTCCAGTCCCTGCTCGCCGGTGTCCGGCTGCGAGACCAGCAGGTCTTCGAGCTTCACACCCAGGCGCTTGGCCCACGAGGGATCCAGCGCGTGCTCGGCGTCGATGAACGCGGCGACGCCGCCGGCCTTCTGCGCGCTGGCGATGATGTGCAGCGTCAGCGTCGTCTTACCAGAAGATTCCGGGCCGAAGATTTCGATGACCCGGCCGCGTGGGATGCCGCCGCCACCGAGTGCGATGTCCAGAGACAGCGAGCCGGTGGGGATGCCGTCGATGGTGGCGCTTTGGGAGAGGTCAAGCCGCATCACAGCGCCTTTGCCGTATTGCTTCTCGATCTGCTGCACGGCCCGCTGCAGCGCTGAATCCTTGGCCGGATCGCGCGAGATGGCGGTGGGCGTCTTCACATCGGCAGCTTCTTTTTTCGACTCGGGCTTATCGACAACCTTGGCCATGATGCGTAGTCCTTTGGTTCTGGGTTTGTTCGGAACGATTCTAAGAGGTTTTGTCGCCGATGCAAGAGCTTCTTTGTGGCCGGCCTGCGCGTTAGAATGCTCGCTCATGGTTCTGTGCTGGCGATGCGGCGTGCCTCAGACCTTTGAGGTTGTGCCTGATCGCCGCTGAACCCAAATCGCATCGGACGTGTGATCATGGCCGTGGCTGAAGCCGAAGCAGTGGCAACCCGCGAGTGTCCCGCCTGTGGCGGCACCATGGAGCAGACCCAGACCATCTGTGCCCAGTGCCGGGCGCAGTTGGAGGCACAGGTCATGTCCGCGCCAGCGCCGATGGCGACGGTGCCCGTGAACATCACACCGGTCGTGAGAATCCGGACGAGCCCGCAACCCGAGCAGGCTTCGGTTTCCCTGCGCCCCCCCGCGGCACCATCACCGTCGCCAGCCGCGCACGGATCGGCTCAGCATGTTGGGCGTTTGGAATCCCGCAGCCGCTGGCAGCACAGCGTGATCGCCGTTGGGTTGGTGGTGCTGGCGGCGGGCATAGCCTTCGGATTGTGGTCCTTCCTGACGCCGCATGCACCCGAGGCGGATGATGCCGCTTCCCCAACGACGCCGCCGGTGGCGCATGAGGCGCGGCCTCCGACTGCAGCCATCGCCCCTGTAGCGCCAGCGCCGGCTGGTCAGCCCAGACTACAGCCCTCCACCGCGCCGACGACGGCGCCCAGCCGCACCAGCCGCGCGGCGACCAAGCCCGCCAATCGCCCAACAACCAGGCCCGCAACATCAACCGCAGGGCAGCCTAAGTAGCCGTCAACTCACCTGCTTCGTCTTCACCGCATCGGCCAGGATTCCCTGCGAGCGCCAGAGCGAGAGGATGTTGATCTTCTGGTCAATCTGTTCGCGAGTCAGTTCCAATTCGGCCTGCAGCACGCTGACTTCGGCGGTGAGGCGATCGAGATTGCTGGCGTTGCCGAGACGCTGTGACGCCTGGGCCAGGCGAAGCGATTCGCGTGAGGCGTCGACACTGGCCTGCAGATCTACCAGACGGTGTGCATTGGAGTCCAGCTTGCCGACGGCGATGTCGAGGTCTTTCCAGACCAGACGCTTGATGCGGGACTCTTCCAGGGCAAACTGCCGGTAGCGCGACCATGCGGTGCGCACGGCGGCTTCGATCTGTCCAGCCGAGAAGATCGGCAGGTTGACCGAGAGCACACTGGTGAGGTCACTGCCCAGATTGTCGGGGTTGCTCGCCAGCAGTCTCTCGACGTTGAGCGAAACCGAAGGGTAATACTGTCCTACCGCGCGGCGGACCTCCTGCCGGGCCGCCTGCAAGGCCAGTGCCGCGGCCTGATAGTCCTGCCGATGCTCAAGCCCCTTGGCATAGAGATCGTCCATCGGCGTCAGAGCGGCCGGGGCGGGCAGTTCGTCCTGTAGCGGGCAAGCGAGATCCTTCTGCCCGATCAGGAACGCGAGCGTGCTGCGGCCCTGGCGAATCGCCTGCTCCACCTGGGTAAGGCTGGCGCGGGTGTTGGCAAGCAGCGCGCGGTTCTGGGAGACGGTCAGTTCGGTGGCGATGCCCTGATCACGGCGGACGATCGAGTCGCGAAGCGCCTCTTCTTCGCTGGCGATGGTGCGCAGCAGCACGTCCCTCGATCGCTCCGACGACAGAACCCCGTAGTAGGTCGTTCCGATATTCAGAAAGATCGACTCGCGCACATCCAGAAGCACCTGCTCCTGCTGCTGCGCTGTCAGGCCGGCCGCCT
This sequence comes from Tepidisphaerales bacterium, assembly GCA_038213005.1. Classification (GTDB taxonomy): domain Bacteria; phylum Planctomycetota; class Phycisphaerae; order Tepidisphaerales; family Tepidisphaeraceae; genus JBBQTU01. The sequence goes on from JBBQTU010000175.1 coordinate 4,106, forward strand.
TCAGGCTTGCGACATCCTGGAAACCGCGAAAGAGGTTGACGCTGCCGCCGACCTGCGTGCTCCATGAGTAATGACTGGCCCCCCGGGCCGGCTGGCTCTGCCAGGCGTCCTGAGCGGCGGCATTGACGGTCGGGAGGAAACTCCAGGCGACGCGATCGCGCTCGATCAGCGCCTGGACATAGGTCTCGCCGGTTTTGGAGAGCTCCTCATAGTACGTATTGGCCTGGGTCAGCGCCTCGGCCAGCGAGAGCTTCTTCGCGGGGGCAATCGGGCGCGTGGCGGGCATCCCCTGGTCCAGTACCGCGCGGTAAAGCGCGACATCCTTCTGCTGGTTCACACAGCCGGCGAGGCCGATAGCCAGCCCCAACCCCGCGGCAATCCTGTTATGTTTCATTCGTACCTCAATGCGTCGATCGGATTCAGCTTGGCGGCACGCCGGGCCGGGTAATAGCCGAAGAATATCCCTACGCTCATGGAGAACCCCAGCCCCAGGGCGATGCTGAACGAGGTGACCGTCGCCTGCAACGTGGTGGCCATCGACAGGATGGCTGCGAGAACTAATCCCGCCAGCACGCCGATCACGCCGCCCGAGGCGCTCATGATGACCGCCTCGATCAGAAACTGCCGCAGGATGTCGCGGTCCTTGGCGCCGATGGCTTTGCGCACGCCGTTTTCGCGCGTGCGCTCGGTCACGGTCACCAGCATGATGTTCATGATTCCGATCCCGCCCACGAGCAGCGAGATGCTCGCGATGCCGCCGGCCAGCAGCGCCAGGATATGGTTCATGTTGTCGGCCATCTGGAGTATCTCGGCCTGGTTACGGATGTTAAAGTCATTGTCGAGGTCATCCTGGAGGTGGTGTCGCTTGCGCAGCAGTTTCGTTGCCAGATCCTGGATCGTGGCCAGCTCCGTCTCGCTATTGGCGCGGATGTCGATCTCGTTGAGGTAGTCGATTCCGACGACCTGTTTCATGGCGACCGAATAGGGGATCAGCACCTGGTCGTCCGGGTTGAACCACCCCTGGTCGCCCTTGCTCTTGAGGACGCCGATGACGCGGAAGTTGATCCCGTTGAGCTTGATGAACTCGTTGCAGGCGGCTTCCTGGCCGAAGAGGTTTTCGGCCGTCGTCGAGCCGATGACGGCGACGCGCGACATGGCATCGCATTCGGCATCGTTGAACAACCGTCCCTTCTCGATCTCAAAATTACGGATGGGGAAATAGGTGACGCTGGTGCCCATGAGGCTGGTGCGGGCATTCTTGCCCAGGTGTTTGGCCTGCACACTTCCGCGCACCACAGGCGCCAGGTCGCGGATCTGAGACACCTTCTTAATCAGCGCCTCGGCATCGTCCAGCGTGAGGTTCTGCTGCTGGCCGGACATGACGCCGCCGGTTCCACGCTGGCCGGGCGAGACCACCAGAAGATTCGTGCCCATCGCGGAGATACGGCCCATCATGTTCGCCTTGGCCGCCGCGACCAGCGCCAGCACGAAGATCACCGCGGTGACGCCGATGATGATTCCGAGCATCGCCAGGACCGACCGCATCCGATTGGCCCAGAGGCTGCGTAGCGCCACCTTCACAATGATCCAGATCATCATGGCGCCACTCCCGCCGCCAGTTCGAGCGGAACCGGCGGCACCGCGACCCGCCCGTCACAGAGGTAGATCTCGCGACGGCAGTATCGCGCGATGGCCGGGTCGTGCGTGACGACGATGATCGTACGCCCCTGGCGATTGAGGTTCCTGAACAGTTGCATGATCTCCGCGCCCGTGTGCGAATCCAGAGCACCTGTGGGCTCGTCGGCCAGCACGATGGCAGGGTCGGTCACGATGGCGCGGGCGATGGAGACACGCTGACGCTGCCCGCCGGAGAGCTGATTGGGCTGGTGGTGCATGCGATCTTCCAGCGCCACCGTCTGCAAGGCGCGGATGGCGGCGGCGCGGGCCTCGGCTTGCCGGCCGGCGTAGAGCAGCGGCAACTCAACATTCTCCAGCGCGCTCATCCTGGGCAGCAGGTTGAACGTCTGGAACACAAACCCGATCCGCTGATTGCGGATCTCGGCGAGTCGATTGCCTGAGAGCTTTGATACATCCTCGCCGGCCAGCACATACTGTCCGGAATCCGGCGTATCGAGGCAGCCCAGGATGTTCATCAGCGTGCTCTTGCCGCTGCCGGAGGGACCGCGCACGGCGATCATCTCACCGGCGTCGATGTGCAGACTCACGCCATCGAGCGCCCGGACGATCTGCCCGCCCAGTTCATAAGCCTTGACGATGTCTTGTGCCTGAATCATGGCCATCATCATCCTCCTCGCTCGCGCCTCGATCACGACCTCAATATCGGCGAATCTCCGTCACCCTGTTTTATCGTGACCCCTTAGTGCGGCGGAGGACCCATGACGGGTTTCTTCTGACTGCTCCAGCGGCTTGCGATGTCCTTGTGGAGCACCACCTCTTCGCCCTCGCTGAGTCCCTTGATGACTTCCACATTCTCACCATCGCTGAGCCCCAGCACGACCTGGCGCGGCGTCGCCGGTGTTTGGCCGCTTGCTGCAATCGTGACGGTGGCGCCGCTGCTGGCGCGGGTCACCGCCTGCTCGCTTATCGTCAGCACCTGTTTCCGCTGGTCGCACAGGATCTGGACGTTGGCAGTCATCACCGGCTTGAGGAGCTGCTTGTTGGCGCTGATCACTTCGACCTTCACTTCAAAAGTCACGACGTTCTGCGTGTTCACGCCGGTGGTCGCAATGCGGATGACCTTCCCCTCAAACTGCTCCTTGGGAAACGCATCGACCGTGATGGTTGCCGGCTGCCCCAGCCGCACGCGCCCGATGTCCGACTCATCCACCGACGCCAGGACAAACAATCGTGACACATCCGACAGCGTCATCAGCGTCGTACCGCCCCCGACGTTGGTGATGCCCGAGGAGATGATTGTGCCGATCTGGATGTTGCGCGCTGACACCACGCCGTCGATCGGGGCCTCAACACTCGTATAAGCCAACTGCTGTCTGGCGTTGTCCAGCGAAATCTGGTCGGCGTCGAGTTGTGCCTGGGCCAGTTCGGCGTCATGTCTCCTGACCTCGACCGTCAGCTTCTGTGTCTGGACCTCATCGGCCTGCACCTTGGCGGTCTCAAGATCCGCGTCGGCCACGGCGGCCTCCACTTCGGTCGCCTCCAGATCCTCGGCCGAGCTGAGCTTCTCCTTCATCAGTTGCTGCCGCCGGGCGCTCTTGGCATCAGCGTTGCGGGCCTTCACCTGCGCCGAGCGTATGGCCGTATCCGCCCGCTTCTGCGCGGTGCCGATCTCCGCTTCGGCGACCTTCAGGTTCTGCACCGCCCCGGCCAGCCTCGCCTTGGACTGACCCACCGCCGTCTGGGCCTGCCTGATACCCCGCTCCTGATCCACCGGATCCAGCCCGAGGACCAGTTGCCCCTTCTTTACCGGCTCGCTTACGTCAAACGGCAGCTTGATCACCTCGCCGCTGGCGCGACACTTGATGTCCACGTCCAGATTGGAGACGACCTTGCCGCTGGCGGCCACGCTGGCGGAGATGTCCCCGCGCGTCACCGGGGCCTTCTGAATCTGCGTGTCAACCTTGGCCTTGGAGCCGCTCAGGAAGTACCACCCGGCCGCCCCGGCCGCGACCGCCACCACGAGAATCAGTACAGCCTTTCGCATCGCATTCACCTTTCAACGCACTACGCAGCCCGCCCCGCAGACGTTCGTGGACCCTTGCCCAACCACTCGAAAGCGGCGGGCATTCGGAGCCCTCTGTCGTAAATCCACGCGTCCTACAATACGCCATATCTTTGGATGAACAATACGCATAACGCCAGTTCTGTTGCGCAATCGTCCTATAGGTTGTTTTGTGTTGCATCCTATCCTTGATGCCAATGCTCGACCCACTCAGCCATGTGCTGGAGCGCGTCCGTTTTCATGGAGTGGTGATGAACCGCAGTGAACTGCACGCGCCGTGGGGCATCCGTATGGTCGGCAGTATAGAGGAGATTCCGCCGGCCAAGCGAATGCCCGACCGAAGGATCTGCCGCAGCTCCCGTTTCCAAAGGCCGGCCTTTATGTAGCGTTGCGGGGGAACTGATGTCGCCGCCGACGCCAGGACATCCGCCAGCCGGCCTAACCGTACCGAGCAAAAGACCGCTCGCCTCGCCCAGTTGCCAAAGCGCAACGGCAACTGGCTCAGCGCCCTGCAATCCCCCCTTGCCTATCGCCAGCGGGCGATATGCCCCGGCTCGTCACCCGTGTGACGATACGCATAGCCGTCCGTTTTCGCCCGCTCATTTGAGTTTCTGCTTCGCCTTGTCCTGGAATGCCCGGCCCACGAGCTTCAGCACAGCCAGACTGTGTTCGTCAGACACGAACTGCGTTCCGCAGTCCCGAAGAGCCGCGTAATACTTCTGACCGGTGCCGACATCCCCCCCGAGCAGCGGCCGCATCGGCTTGCTCAATTCTCTCTCGCCAGAAGAGCCCACCCGCGCAAGCCGTGCCCCGCCCCACCCGCCGCGCGTACCTGTTCTTACGGGTAAGCGGTAACCTGCGTTTTTGGCAAGACACAGGTCGACAGGCAAGAGTCGGCAGGCGAGAGTCGTAGGGCGTGCCCATTTTCCCGGGCAACCCAAAAATCCAGCCCCATTGAGCAGCAGCGCACCCGTGGCACATGCGCCCTCGCTTGTAGCAATCACCGCCTCGCGGCAGCGAGTCCTTAGGGTCGGCGCATCAATAACTGGCAGGAATGGCGCGATCGTCTTTTCTGACT
>JBBQTU010000176.1:0-8871 GCA_038213005.1 Tepidisphaerales bacterium
ACACCACACTCGCCACCGCCGCGCACATCGCGCGGCATAAAACTGTGTTTCCCATTGCTTCTCCTTGGAGAAATGACCACGCAACCAGCCCGAGAAGACCATCTTCGCTTGCCGACGTGATGAAAGTCAGGTTACCCCCCCAGCAAGATGCAAGCCAAATCCCGCGATAATTTTACGGGCACGCCAAATGTTGCAGTCACACCAGAAAACAAGTGGCCGGCCGAACAAGACAACAACAGGAAAACAGGACGGAATTGAGAACGGGGACATCCCACCTTCCCATCATTGGCCCGGCTTTTCCGAAGCCGTGGCAAACCTGGGCCGCCTGGAATCCCGTAGGGTCGATTCCAAGCCATGCCGCTTGGCCGTGCGCGTCGTCCAGGAATCATCGCCAAACGGCCGGTTGCGGGCAATGCTTACCGTGAACTGCGTTTCTCCATCATTCGGCGGCGTTTCCATTCGACGGGATCGACCAGACGGTCCCTGGACTGCTCCTGCAAACGCCGCTGTCTCTGGGCCATTTCTTCCGCGCTGCCGTGGCACTCCTGCCACAACTGCTCGCGGACACGATGAATCTCGGCGACGATGGGGTCTTGGGTCATGGTTACTCCTCAAGCTGTATTGGGGAGATAAGCAGGTCGAAACGATCGTCGGCGGTCTCCCACCACTGGCGTGTGACGTCCTGATGGCCAGCCACCACCAAGTCACGGCTGGGCCGCCCTGTGAGGTAGCTGATGATGCTGGTTTCCACGTATACGGTCGGCTTCATGTGGAAGATTATACCCGCAGCCCCCGTCGGTGCATCTGCCCTTTCATCGTTTCATGCACCAGGCGTCTTCTATCGCCGGCCCGGTCACCGGGCCAGGGGCTGATTGGTATCACCGCTGGGGACGCCGCTTCTACTTTATCTGGTGAGGCCGGCGCTGGCGGCGGGACAGATGTCGCCGGAGATGCCGGACAAATCGCGTCCCGATACCTCGCTTCACATCCAAGGCGTCGGCCCCATTCCAACGGAAGCAGGCTCGCCAACGGTTGTTGACGCGTGTCATCCGCTAACCCGCCGGCTTACACCGGCGGCTCGTTGGCAGCGACGACTATGGCGAAAGTCGGCATAGCACTACAGCGCAACTTCATAGCGATGCCATAAAGTGGGGCAGGCCGCCTCGGCCGCCCATTTTGTGCCCTTGCCGCGACACTCGGCACTCCGATAACCCGGATTCACGCCACAGCGCTTCGTTGTTCCGCTGGCATCCTCAAGCGTGATCCGTCGGCAACCAAATAGACGGCCGAGGCGGCCTGCCCCACTTTGAGGACGCGCAGTGGACTGGCGCTGTAGTGTTAGCCTCGCGGTTCTGGGAGGGGACAACGAGGGCTCAGCCCCACTGCCACGGGAAGGATGGAGGATCGGCTGGGGCAATTCATCATCTTCCGCTGCCCGCTTCCACGGGTGTTTCCGGCCGTTACTCGGATCATGGCCGCAATATCGGCTCGGCGCAGAATGCTTGCCAGAAGTCCGACTCACTTGCCCAGGAAAACAGGCGACGCCCTTCACGGCCGGGGATTGTAGCGGCGAGCGGTGACTTCACTCACGTGTTCGTAGATCGAAGCCAGGATCCCGAGAAACGGGAACTTGCCGCGAGCGAATGGGCTGGAGCCCAGCCGCTCGAGCACCGAAGTCTTCTCCGGCGGTGGCGGAGGCGGAAAACCGCCAGGCTCGCTCTGCAGTTGCGGCATCGGGGCAGGGACCGGTTCCGGGACCGGCGTCGGGACCGGCGTCGGCATCGGTGCCGGGGGCGGCGTCGGCACTGGATCGGTGGCAGGTTGGCTATCGAGTTCGCTCATGTATTGCCCTGGTAATCCTCAACGGCTTCATCCGACAGCGCCAGCGTCTTGCGCAGTTCCTCGCTGGACATCCCCGTGAGCCAGTCGTCGCCGCTGGTGACGATGCGGTCGGCCAGATCAACCTTCTCTTTAAGGAGCCGGTCGATCCGCTCTTCCATCGTGCCGATACAGATATATTTATGCACCTGCACGGTGCGCGTCTGCCCGATACGGTGGGCGCGGTCGGTGGCCTGCTGCTCGACGGCGGGGTTCCACCAGCGGTCGAAGTGGAACACATGGTTGGCCTTGGTCAGGTTGAGCCCGAGCCCGCCGGCCCGCAGTGACAGCAGGAAGACGCGCACGCCCGAGGCCGGGTCCTGGAACTGCTGGACCATCGTGTCGCGCCGGGCGGCCGGCGTGCCGCCGTGCAGATAAAGCACCGGAACGCCCAGGCGTTTAGTCAGGACCTGCTCGAGGATGTCGCCCATCGCCTTGAACTGCGTGAACACGAGTGCGTTGTCACCGACCTCCACCACCTCTTCGAGCATCTCGACGAGCCGCTCGCACTTGCCGCTGCGCCCGTCGGTCTCGGTATCGGTGCTGGCCCCGGCAACTTTTCCAGACAGGAGCATCGGGTGGTCGCAGATCTGCTTCAGCCGGGTCAACGCCGCCAGGATCAGGCCCCGCCGGCGGATACCGCTGGCCGAGTCGATCTGCCCCAGCATCTCGTCGGTGATGCGCTGATAGAGCGACGCCTGCTCGACCGTGAGATTGCAGTAGACCGGCAGTTCCATCTTCTCGGGCAGGTCGCCAGCGATGGTCGGGTCGCTCTTGGTCCGCCGCAAAACAAACGGGCGGATGAACGACCGCAGATGTTCGCCGCGCGAGGCATCCCCCAGCCGCTCGATCGGCACGGCGAATCGCTCGCGGAAACTCGCCGCCGTGCCCATCAGGCCCGGGTTGAGGATCTCCATGATCGACCACAATTCCGACAGGTGGTTTTCGATCGGAGTACCGGTCATCGCGATCCGGTGGCTGGCCGGGATCGACCGGATCGACAGCGTCGAGCCGGCCGATGGGTTCTTAATCTTCTGTGCCTCGTCCAGCACCATTCGGTGCCAGTTGATGCTCTTGAGGTCCTCAACGTCGCGCGTTGCCAGAGCATAGCTGGTGATGATCAGGTCCGCCGCCCCGACGGCGTCGCGAAACTCCTGCCCGTGGAGGCGGGTCGTTCCGTGATGGGACAGCGTCTTCAGATTCGGGGCAAAACGCGCCACCTCGCGCACCCAGTTGCTCAGCACCGATGTCGGGGCAAACAGCAGCGTAGGACCGACGCCGTGCCCGACCGCCTCGCCATTCGTGCCGCCCAGAGCCTCGGCTCGCTTCTGCGAAATCTCGCGCTCCAGCAGCAACAGCGAGATCAGTTGGATCGTCTTGCCAAGGCCCATGTCGTCGGCCAGACAGGCGCCGATCCCCAGGCGCTGCAGGAAGGCCATCCATTGCAGCCCCCGCAACTGGTAGGGTCGCAGTTCACCCTGGAAACCCGTCGGCTGATTGAGTTCCTCAACCTGCACGTCCGGCGTCTGTCGCAGCAACTGCTGTATCCACTGACTGCCCACCAGACCCGATATCTCCAGCCCGGTTTCGGCGCGGGTGGTTCCGTGGGCAATCCGCAGGGCCTCGCCCAGGCTCAGGCTCCCCTGCCGATTCTCCTGCAGAAACTGCATCGCCTTCTCGGCCGCGTCGGTGTCCACCTCCACCCACTGCCCGTCGACTTTCACCAGTTGCTGCTGACGGGAAAGGATGTCGCGAAACTGGTCATCGCTCAGCCGCAGGTCGCCGATGGCGATCTGCCAGTCAAACTCCATCAGCGCGCCCAGGCCCATCTGCCCCGACCCGATTTCCGACGGGTCGGCCGACCTCGCCACGCGGCCTGCGCCGTCGGTCGCCGGGTCAAGCACCTCCTGGTCCTGCGAAGCCGGGCGCAACGCCATCTGCATCGTGATCTGCCTGGGACTCTCTTGTGCCCAATCCGGCACACGCGCGCCAAAACCCGCCTCGCGCAGACGCGGTGCCCACTGGCGGATGAATGCGATCGCCTCGGCCGAGTTGATCTCCACTTCGCAAGGCGCTGGATCATCCAGCCGCTTGAGCACCGGCCAGGTATCGCCGGCGCGGGTCAGTTCCTCCAGCAGCAGTTGCCTCCGCAGCAGCAGCGCGCGACCCAGGATCGCCGGCAATGCAGCGCCGGATTCCCAAAGCGTGCTGGCATCGACAGGCTCAGCATCCGCATCGGCCGGGTCGAGTTGGAATTTGACATGCCATGGATCGGTGTCTTCATCCGGCTCAATGAGCTCAAAGGCCAGGCGCAGCGAGCCGCCGTGGTGCCATAACTCCAGGACGCTGGTCCACTGGCGGATGGCTTCGACCATCTTGGGGGTCGGATCCTCCACGAGGCGGTCGGCCGCCAGAAGGCCGGCCATCCAACGCATGTCATCTGTGGCATCGGGCATGCGGCACTTGTCGGCCGCCCGCGCGAAGAATGGGTCTTCAGAAGTCGCCCGCCGCACCAGGGCATCGGTCATCGCGCCGACGAACGATTCGATATTCGTCTCCCACGCTTCCTGCGGCGCATCGGCCGGCAGCAGGATCCGCGCTGGCGCAGGCAGTCGCTGGGCCATGACGCGCAGCCAGGCCACCTCATCCGTACCGCTGATCAGGGGGCGCCATGTTGCCACGGTGCGATCATCAGTGCCGGTCTCGATGGAGGGATAGAACTGTCCGCCTTGAACTCGGTCCATCACAAAACGGGCCAGGACGGTGAAGAAGCGGACTGAGTCGCCCAGGCGCCCGTCCTGCGGCAGCGATAGCAGGAGATCCGCCGCCTGGTCGGGAGCAAACTGCAAGGCCTGCAGGTCGCCGCCGCCTTCGCGGTGGACGTTCTGGGCCGTGGCAGCCGACGCCAGTAGTGCGTCGTCGCAGGCCTCGCCCAGAAAATCACGGAGTGATTCTGCGCAGACAGAAACACCGTCGGAGGCATGGCCCCAGACCAGAAGAACCGCGTCGTGCCAGGTGGCGTCAAGAGTCAGCATGAAACTACATCGGCGTCTTAAAGCCCATCGCACGGACAGCACACCAGCCCGCTCTGGCCTCGAAGACGGCGAGGAAACCAACCATCATACACAAAATCGATACGATCCACGAGAGCACCGAACCCGTCGGCGCCGCCCACAGCCAAATCAGCGCCACACCCACCCCAACCAGGGCAATTCCCCAGATGAGCCGGGCCACCTTTCCACGCGAATCAATGTTGCACTGTAATGCCATAACCGATTCAAGGCTCGCGGCGCGCCGAAGGCAAGATTGGCCATCCGCAGTCTCACTCGCGCCATCTCAATGGCCATCGCCCCATCGACCGATTGCCACACGAGCAGCCGGCGCGTAGTGTTGATGCAATGCGTATTGCGCGTTTTCTTTCGGCGGGCGAGTGCTGCACCGGACAACTCATCGACGACCAGTGGGCCCTGGCGATGGAGGGCAGTGTGGCCGAGGGTCTGCGCCCGACCACGAAACGGCTCCGGGTTGAGAAGTTGCTGGCGCCGCTGATCCCTGCGGACATTCTGTGTATTGGGCTGAACTACCGCGAACATGCCAAGGAGAGCGGCGCGGAGATTCCGTTGCACCCGGTGCTGTTTGTGAAGGCCGGCAACACGCTGAATAACCCCGGCGACGCCATCGTGCTGCCGCGGCTCAGTGATCAGGTGGACTATGAAGCCGAACTCGCGATCGTGATCGGCCGGACGGCTAAACGCGTCCGGCGCGAAGATGCGATGGGGTACATCCTGGGTTACACGTGCGCCAATGACGTGTCGGCGCGAGACTGGCAGCGTGACAAAGGCAAGAGCGGCGGACAGTGGTGCCGGGCCAAGGGATTTGATGGGTTCTGCCCATTGGGCCCGTGGATCGTGACGACCGACGAACTGCCCAATCCCAATGCCCTGCGCATCCGCACCATGCTTAACACAACGGTCATGCAGGATTCATCTACGTCGGACATGATCTTCGACATCCCGGCGCTGGTGGAGAGCCTGAGCAGCACCATGACCCTCCGGGCCGGCACCGTGATTCTGACCGGTACGCCCCAGGGCGTCGGCTTTGCCCGCAAGCCCCCGGTCTTCCTCAAGCCGGGGGATCAGGTGGTCGTGGACATCGAGAAAATCGGGCAATTGGCTAATCCCGTGTCGGCCGCGGAATAAGTGGGTTTTCCCTATTGTCCGTTGCAGAGAGAAATGGCTACACTTACGGAACACTGGTGGCTGACGGTCGCCAAGACCTAAACACCTGTTAATACTGTTGTTATGTCGCTTCGGGCAAGGCGATCGGCGTCGGCTTGCCCGCCATCGGAAAGTGCGGTGCGAAAAATGCGTGTCTTCATGCTCGGTTGGGAGTTTCCTCCCTTCATCAGTGGCGGGCTTGGTACAGCCTGCTACGGCTTGACCAAAGCCATGAGTGCTCTGGGCACGGATATTCTTTTTGTGCTGCCTCGACCTGTCTCGACCCCGTTCTCAACCCATGTTCGCCTGGTGAGCCCGCAGGCCGGCTCCCCGCTTTCCGGCCAGGCCACCGAGTTTCGCCTTGATGAGTTTCAGAACGTCACGTTCCGAACCATCGATGCACAGATCACCAGCCCCTACCAGTCGCCGCAGAAAGTGACGACGAAGGCAAAGGTTGAGACGGGCGTGCAGAAACTGGTTCCAATCCAGGGATCTTCAGCCGCGTCGGCTCCCGCGGTCGCCGCGCCGCAGGTCCCCGCTCAGGCAGCGCAGGCCCCGGTCGCGGAGGCGGGCTATACGGGCGATCTTCTCTCCGAAGTGCTTCGCTATGCCACGCTTGCTTCGGAAGTGGCGCGCAACGAGTCCTTTGACGTGGTGCATGCTCACGACTGGATGACATTCCCCGCCGGCATGGCCGTCGCCGCGGCGGCCGGGGTGCCGCTTGTCGTCCATGTTCACTCCACCGAATTTGATCGCTCCGGCAGCAACGTCGACACCCGGATCTACGATATCGAGCGCCGCGGCATGCACGCCGCCATCAAGGTCATCGCCGTGAGCTATCTGACCAAGGCAATGATCACCCACCATTACGGCGTCGATGCGGCCAAGGTGGAGGTCGTCTACAACGCGATCGAGACCAACGGCAGTGGACCGGCGTTGCCCGCTGCCGAGGGGAACTGGGACATCCAGAAGGACGAGAGGATCGTGCTGTTTCTCGGCCGGATCACCATGCAGAAAGGCCCGGAGTATTTCCTGGCCTCGGCGAAAAAGGTGCTGGGGGTCATGAAGAACGTCAAGTTCATCATGGCCGGCTCAGGCGATCTGACCCGCCGCACCATCGAGATGGCCAATGAGATGGGGATCGGCGACAAAGTACTGTTCACCGGTTTCCTCAAAGGCCCGGATGTCGAGCGTGTGTTCAAGATGGCCGACCTGTATGTGATGCCCTCGGTATCCGAGCCGTTTGGCATTGCCCCGCTGGAAGCGATGAACAACGACGTGCCGGTGATCATCTCCAAGCAGTCGGGCGTGAGCGAGGTGCTCAACCACGTGCTGAAGGTCGACTTCTGGGACATCGACGAGATGGCCAACAAGATCGTCGCCGTGCTGAAGCACGCGCCACTGGCGAGCATGCTCCGCAAGGAGGGCTCGATCGAGGTCGGAAAGCTCAACTGGTCCGACGCGGCCAAGCGATGCGTGGAGGTCTACAGCGAGGCGATCAACATGGTTCCTCGCGTGAAACTGCCAACCAGCCCGGCATCGCCTGCCATGCCGGCGATGCCAACGTCGCGGTGATCTCAGCACAGGTGCGCCCTCTTCAGCCCCAACGGGGCACAACACATGAGCCTGGGGCAACGCCCCAGGAACCCCGATCACCCACCCCCAAAGCTCTGAAGGAGCGACACATTTGCTCACCACCCAATGTATCACGCACCCCTTACGTCGCGCTGACGCCGCCCGCCGATTGGAGTCCTCCGCGATGGCGGTATACTGCCAGGCATGAGCGAACTGTTGTGTGGTCCAACGATACCCCAGAAACGCCTCCATCTCTTCCTCCTGATCTCAGCGCTGGTTTACCTGGCGTGGTCGGGGGCATTTCCCACCGGCCGATTTAACTGGCTCATGGAGGTATTTCCCGCGATCGCGGGCGGCGCGATCCTCGTCGCGACCTATCGACGCTTTCCGCTGTCGAGTCTGAACTATGTACTGATCTGGCTATTCGCACTGATCCTCATGACCGGCGGGCACTGGACCTATGCCGAGGTGCCGCTGGGCGAGTGGATGCGCCAGGCATTTGGCTTCCATCGCAATCACTTCGACCGCATCGGGCACTTCTTTCAGGGCGTGATCCCGGCCATGTGCGCCCGCGAACTGCTCCTGAGGCGATCACCGCTGCGAGAGGGCAAGTGGCTGTTCACGATCTGCGTCTGCATCGCCCTGGCGATCAGCGCGAGCTATGAACTGTTCGAATGGCAGTACGCCGTCTACTTCGGCGGCGACCAGGCCGACACGTTCCTGGGCAGCCAGGGCGACATCTGGGACGCCCAGAACGACATGTTCCAGGCGCTGTGCGGAGCGATCGTGTCGCAGGTGCTCTTTTCCCGCTGCCACTCGCGGCAGGTTGCGCGGCTCATCGCTCAGCCGCAGGTGCCTCCGTCGGCCGCATCCGCGCACAAGTAGTGCGCGGCGTCCTCGCCCGCACAGGAACACCCCACGCCTCCCCACAAGTCACGCCCTATGCGCCCACTGCACTCGCGGCGTAATACCGACTCCCCATGAAACAGGTGCACCCGCGCACAAGTAGTGCGCGGCGTCCTCGCCCGCACAGGAACACCCCACGCCTCCCCACACGTCACGCCCTATGCGCCCACTGCACTCACGGCGTCATACCGACTCCACATGAAACAGGTGTACCCGCGCACAAGTAGTGCGCGGCGTCCTCGCCCGCACAGGAACACCCCACGCCTCCCCACAAGTCACGCCCTATGCGCCCACT
>JBBQTU010000177.1:0-8852 GCA_038213005.1 Tepidisphaerales bacterium
TGTCTGCGTCAGGGAGCGTTCTTGTCGCCGTAGTGGCTTTCTGTTGCCCTGCGCCCCCATGCAGCCAAGGGCCGCCTGCCGCCGCCGCCGCTGCATTTTCAAATCGGCCAGATTCCAGCATTTTCACGCCGGCGCTGACAACGGGGGTAGTGCCTGGCCGGGGCCTCAACGCCGGGTCAGAGAGGGACCGTGAATACTGGGACGCGGGGCCAGGGCGACACGGGGACCCGGGAATCGGGTGCCAGCCGGGCCCAAAAACACAGTGCCTCTACCATTCAGGGGTTTGTTGCGTTTTTCCCGCGTTAAAAACGATGATGGGTTTTCAATGCGGGAGTACCGCCTCGACAACCCATAATCGTTTGACCGGCGGCGGTAAGTACGACCCGGTTTGGGTGAGATCCGGATGGTGGACGTGTGCATCCCGACGACGGACAGGCGGGGAACTGATCATGCCGCGGCATACGGAGCCGGAGGCGGCGCAGTTGATGATCCTGGAGAAACTGGGCCTGGAGTTGCCGGCCCAGCCGCTGCCACGGGTGCGCGGGAAGGAGGTGACGATGACCTGAGTTAAGCAAATCGTGTAGTACCGACCTGGGGGGGGGGTGTCAGCCTCATTCCTGACACGCCAGCACGCCACGCTTACGGCAGCAGTTCGCCGCAATCGTGGCGTGACTTGTCGCATTCGGAACACAGGCTGTCGCTCACTCAGGACTACTGCTCGAGTTGCGAAACCGGACGGCGGCCGGCGGCGCCGGCGCGCAGTTCGTGCCAGTGCGACACCATTTCTTCGCCGAGCTTCCAGCAGAGCAGGATGTCCCGCGATTGGTAGCGGCAGGGGAAATCGACCAGCCCGATGCCTGGGTCCTTGAGTTCACAGCCGATGCGTCCGAGTTCGCTCTCCAGTCGCTCAAGTCGGTTTGTTTGTCTTTCCATCTCTCGCTCAACGGCATTTTTGTCCATACTGTCGGCAATCTGATCCTTCAGTGAACGGATCTCGCCGTACGTCTCGACGACGTCCTGAACGATCCGCCGCACCAGAGGCAACGCCTGATTCGCGTTGTCAATGCTGAAGACTCTGCCGCGCTGGGCTGTCGCTGTCATTCCGCCAAGAGGAGTTTCCGTGGGCATTTTTAGCCTTCCTTTCTCTAACGACTGATAGTAGGTCGGCTGCTGACGGAAGGAAAAGGATGGGGATGCTATGTCGCTTTTTCCTCGGCATGCTCCCGATCTGTCGACTCGGACACTTCCTCAAGCAGTCGCTCGATCACCTGCTCCGGCCCGACGCCTTCAGCGTCGGCGTTGAAGTTCGTGACGATCCGGTGCCGCAAGACAGGCTTGGCCACCGCGCGTACGTCATCACAAGATACGTTCAAACGGCCATGAAGGATCGCGCGAGCCTTTGCGCCAAGAACCAGATACTGGGCCGCGCGCGGGCCGGCGCCCCAGGTGAGCCAGTCGTTGATGAAGGGCAGGGCATCGGGCTGCTTTGGGCGGGTGGCACGGGCCAGGGCCACGGCGTAGTCCACCACGTGATCGCTGACCGGCAGCTTCCGCAGCACCTTCTGCACGTGGAGGATGTCGGATGCCGTCAGCACCGGCTGCGGCTCGGCCTCCAGTTCCATGGTCGTCCGCCGGACGATCTGCCGTTCTTCCTTCTTGCTGGGATAGCCGATGTTGACCATGAACATGAAGCGGTCGAGCTGCGCCTCGGGCAGTGGATAGGTTCCTTCCTGCTCCACCGGATTCTGGGTGGCCAGGACCAGGAAGGGCAGATCCAGCGGATAGGTGCGGCCGCCTGCGGTGACCTGGTATTCCTGCATCGCCTGCAGCAGGGCCGACTGGGTCTTGGGCGGCGTGCGGTTGATCTCATCGGCGAGGATGATGTTGGCGAAGACCGGCCCGTGCATGAAGCGGAAGGAGCGTTTGCCGGTGACGGAGTCCTCTTCCAGGACATCGGTGCCGGTGATGTCGGCCGGCATCAGGTCGGGGGTGAACTGCACGCGGTTGAACTTCAGGTGAAGGACGCGGGCGAGGGTGCTGATCATGAGGGTCTTGGCCAGCCCCGGCACGCCGACGAGGAGGCAATGCCCGCGGGCGAACATGGCGGCCATCAGCAGTTCGATCACCTCATCCTGTCCGATGATGACCTTGTGGAGTTCTTCGAGCAGTGTTTTCTTGACCAGGGTGAACTTCTCGATGAACTGATCGGGGGCGGTGGCGTGCGAGACGCCGCCGGCGGCCGGGACAACTGCGGGATGGGAGGACGGGATCTGAGATGGCACTTGGGACAAAGCATACTCCTGGCCAATGGCCATGAAACTGAGTGGGTTATACCAGCTTATACCCGGGAGATGGAGAGTGGTTGACGGGGCGGGGCAGGGGCCGGGCAGAGGGGGAGACGGTCAGGACGCGACACGGGGACATGGAGACACGGGGACTGAAGACCATCGGCCATGGCGGAGATGTCGAGAGGCGCGGGGACCGGGCAGATGCGCGGGTTTTCGCGAGGGGGGGGAGGGGGTGGCGCGGGGCCTTGTGGGATCAGGAGTTACGCGCTGGTTGGGGGGCAAGGTGCGCAAGTTTATTTCTGAGGGATGAGTCATTGGTCATCAGTCATCAGAGAAAAGAATAACACCTGTTAGGTATGTTGTCCGACGAGCCATTTCGGACCTATGCGGTGGGCTTATCGGCCGGTTTATTGGGCTATTCGGTTGTCAAAGAGCACCGGTGATCGCGCACCCATTGAGCGGCTTTATTTGGGTAAGTATAGGATGTGGGGGATGAGCGGTCAAGAGGAATTTCGGATTGCGGAGAGCGGATTGGGGGGAATAGCGGATTGCGGATTGCGGATTTGGGGGTAAGTGGTCGGGGTCGTCGGTATTTAGAAAAGTGTGGCGCGGGTATGGCATTGGTCGGCCGCAAGGTTATGCTGGTCTTGAGACATTTGAGAGAAGGGCCTGGGTGATGGCGTTCTTCGCACACAGTGGGTTGCGGGCGGATGAGGCTGATTGGCAGCCGCTGCGTGAGCATCTTCTGAATGTGGCGAAGATGGCGAAGGGGTTTGCGCTGGCAGCGCGGCCGGGGGATGCTGAATTCGCAGAGGCGGCGTATGTGGCGGGCTTGCTGCACGATCTGGGCAAGTACCGGCCGGAGTTTCAGGAATACATTCGGGGCAAACGGGGTAGGGGCGAACGCACACGGCACAAGCAGATCGGGGCCGCGCATGCGCTGGCATCGAAGCGCATAGAGTTGGCATCGGCGATCATGGGACACCATGCCGGGATGCTGAATACTGTCGAACTGGTGAACTCAGCGGCTGAGGTCCGGGAGGTGCTGGCCGAGGTGCTGGCGACTGCCAAGGTAGATTGCCCGGAGTGCGGGGCTGCCTTCGCCGCGGGCGTTCGGGGCGTTGATCCGCTATCCGTGGAGATGCAGTCTCGCCTTCTGTTCAGTTGCCTGGTGGATGCGGATTGGCTGGATACCTCGGACCATGAGGCGCAAACCAGAGAGTGGCCGGCCCGCGTGCCTGCGCCGGCCTTGGGTGCGGCGACTCTGCTTGCACATGTGCGGGAGTACATCGCCGGCCGAGCGGCCAGATGCAGGGACGCGGACATTGCCCGGATTCGCGATGAGGTTCTGGATGCGTCCTTGCGTTCGGCAGAGCAGTCGCCGGGGCTGTTTCTGATGTCGGTGCCGACCGGTGGCGGCAAGACGCTTTCGGCGCTGGCCTTTGCACTCCAGCATGCCCAACGCCATGGAATGCGGCGGGTGATCTATGTAGCGCCCTACCTGAGCATCATCGAGCAGAATGCAAGGGTCTTTCGCGAGGCTCTGCAGGATGATTCTGGCGACCTGATTCTCGAACACCACAGCCTCGCCGATGCGGGGGAGACGCCGAATAGCGCGGACGAACCTCAGACGGATTCGGCACATCGTCTGGCCGAGAACTGGGATATGCCGGTTGTCCTGACAACCAGCGTGCAATTCTATGAGACACTGTTTTCCAATCAGCCGGGGCGATGTCGCAAGCTCCACAACATCGCGCGTAGCGTGGTGATTCTGGACGAATGCCAGACACTCCCGCCGGGGCTGACGGCTCCAACGTGCCAGATGCTCAAACAGGCGGGCGAGTATCTGGGCTGCTCGATTGTGCTGTGTACGGCGACCCAACCGGCATGGAAGAAGGACGCCGATCTGTTGCCGGAAGGGCTGGACGGCGTCCGCGAGATTGTCCCGGCGCAACTCGATCTGTACTCCAGACTCAAACGAGTGGAGGTGAGTTGGCCGACGCCGACTTCACCCAAGTTGGACTGGGCCGATGTTGCCGGCCGGATGCTGGCCAAGCAGCAGGCTCTTTGCGTGG
Organism: Tepidisphaerales bacterium; assembly: GCA_038213005.1. Classification (GTDB taxonomy): domain Bacteria; phylum Planctomycetota; class Phycisphaerae; order Tepidisphaerales; family Tepidisphaeraceae; genus JBBQTU01. The sequence continues at coordinate 4,364 of JBBQTU010000177.1, forward strand.
TGAACAGCAAGAAGGCGGCTCGGGGAGTATTCGCCGAGTTGCGGCGGGCTGGCGGGGAGAATGTCTTTCATCTTTCCACGGCGATGTGTCCCGTGCATCGCCTGCGGGTATTGGATGAAGTGCGGCGGCTGCTGGCCGACGGCAAGGCCTGTCACCTTGTTTCAACGCAGTTGATCGAGGCCGGGGTGGACGTGGATTTTCCAATCTTGATGCGGGAACTGGCCCCGCTGGAAGCTGTGGTGCAGGCGGCCGGTCGGTGTAATCGCGAGGGGTTGCTGGCGCGGGGCGAGGTGATCGTCTTCAAAAGTACCGAGGGGAAGTTGCCGCCCGATGCGTGGTATCGCAATGGCGTGGCCGTGCTGGATCAGGATTTCCTTGGTGTCGGAGATGAGCCAGACATTCATTGCCCATCCCACCTAAGCGAATACTTCCGGCGGCTGTACCGCACGGGGGAACTGGACCAACGGAGCATCGGGCCGCTTCGGCGTCGGCTGCAGTTTCGCGATGTCGCAAGGGAGTACCGATTGATCGACGAGATAACGACCTCGCTTGTGGTGACGGCATGGGCGGAAACCAGGGATGAGGTCGAGCGGCTGCTGGAAGAGATTCGTCGTCAGCCCGCACGGCGGCTGTATCGCGATCTGCAACGGCATTGTGTGAATGTCTACGAGTACGACCTTCACCGTCTGGGTGGGAGTGTCGCACTGGACCATCTGCCCGGCGTGAATCTCTGTGCGCTGCCGTATGACCCGGCATTGGGCCTGGTGCCCGGCGAAGGCAGCGGAGCAATGGTATTTTGATCAAGAAGGACTGATATGCCTGAGAATTACGTGGTATCGGTGAAAGCGTGGGGCGACTATGCGTGCTTCACGCGGCCGGAGCTGAAAGTGGAACGGATGAGCTATCCGATCATGACCCCCTCGGCCGCGAGGGGCGTGTTGGATGCGATCCTCTTCAAGAAGAAGACAGACGTGCGCACGGGCCAGCTTGTCCCGGCGTTCCACTGGCACATTCGGCGGATCACGGCGCTGAAGCCATGGTGGCTCAACGGCGGCGCTGGGGATCGGCCGCAGTTCGAGGGGATTCGTCGCAATGAGATACAGGGGAAGATCCCGCCACGGACGGTCATGGGCTGGATGAAGGAGCCCGGGACGGCCGAGCCTTATCTGGTTGACTCGGCGGGGCGAGAGAGTCCCGGCGGGCAGAATCGAACCCAGCGCAACACGCTGACGCTGCGGAATGTGGCATACCGCATTGACGCCAGTATCCACATGGACGAGTTCGACGCACAAGACCCGCCGATCAAGTATCGCGAAATGTTTGTTCGCCGGGTGGAGAAGGGACAGTGTTTTCATCGGCCCTACCTGGGATGCCGTGAGTTTGCCTGTGACTTTGCCGCAGTGGATGGGACGGAGCAGGCGATGGACTGGTCTGAGAGCCTCGGATTGATGTTGTATGACATTCGGTATGGAGCCAACGGAGAGAACCAGCCGGGCTTCTTCGCGGCCAACGTGTGCAAAGGCGTCATGCATTGCGATACGGACGCGGCTGGACCTGATGGCAAGGCTCCGGTGGAAATCCACGGTTGGAAGGGGGAGCGATGATACTGAAACGGCTATATGAACTGGCGGAGCGGGAGCGGCTATTGGACGATCCGGCATTCGAGTCGGTGCCGGTTCCATACGTTGTGAAAGTCGGGCGTGACGGTGAATACCTTGGTATCGAAGAACGTCGCGGCGAGATCAGCCGGCCAAGCAAGAAGGGGCCGCCGAAGAAGGAGCCGGACAAGGGCAAAGAGTTGTTGATTGCCAAACCGCACGGGCAGGCGGCCGTTGCGGGTTTCGCCCGCTATTTCGCCGATACATTGGCTCGCGTTCTGCCGGTGAATGCGGAGAGCAAGAGCGTCAACAGCCGCAGGACATTTTGGCAGCAGATGGACAAGGCTGCGGCTGAATCGAATGACCCTTCGCTCAAAGCGGTGGCGGCATTCGGCGGACTGGTGGCAACGGATGAAGCGCTCGCCGGACGGATCAAGGCGGACCTCGAAGCGTTGACGCCTGATCCGGGCGACCGGTGTACGTTTGCCTGGCATCCTGACGAGGGCGGCACGATTCTGAACCGCGAGCCGGTCCGCGGCTGGTGGCGTGGGTTCTATGCGCAGTTCGATCAAAAGCGACAGGGAGAGGGCCCGCGGGGATTTTGCCAGATCACAGGCGAATACGGGCCACTGGCAACCACCCATCCGAAGCTCCCGACGATTCGGGGTGGCATGGCATCAGGTGTCTGTCTCATTTCTAATGACAAAGACGCTTTCTTGAGTTTCGGTCTGGATGGAGCGGCGAACGCGGCCATTGGATACCGCGCAGCCGAAGGGTACACGCGGGCACTGGCGTCGCTCATCCAGCAGAAGACGTACCGGAGCCGGGTCTCCATCGGCGATGCGCTCTTTCTCTTTTGGACGCGGGACAAGTGTGATCTCGATGACGTATTCGCCTGCATTGATGGCACCGATCCGGCGTTGGTAGCCAAGCTCTTGGACAGCGTAAGGGAGGGGCGCGAATCGGGGGCGCTGGATCACAATGCCTTCTACTGTCTGTGCCTGACAGGCAACTCAGCGCGAGTTGTGGTGCGCGACTATCTGGAATCGCCGCTAGGGAAAGTGCGGGTGAATCTGGCTGGATGGTTCAATGATCTGCGGATTGTGGATGCCTGGGGCAAGGAGGTCGTCAGTGTGTTCCCGATGTGGCAGTTGGCGCTGGCGACGGCTTTGGATTCCGATGCTGTGTCGCCGAACCTTCCGTCGCAGTTGGTAGAGGCGGCACTCAAGCGGCAGATGCTGGGGGACAATGTTCTGGCGGCCTGTTTGCGGCGACTGTCGGCCGAGGGTGGCGATGGCTTCAGGCCAACAAGACTTGGCTTGATCAAACTGGTTCTTAACCGGAAAGGGTTCAATATGAGCGTGGAATTGGATGATGCGTGTGTGACGTCCGCATACGTGTGCGGGCGATTGATGGCGGTATTCGAGCGGCTGCAATGGGGCGCTCTGGGCGATGTGAACGCCAATGTCGTGGATCGTTTCTACGGCACGGCCAGTACCTCGCCCGGACTGGTGTTCCCGCGACTCTTCAAGTCAGCCCAGCAGCATCTAGGCAAATTGCAGAGTGACAAGCCGGGGATGGCCGTCAACCTGCAAAAAGACCTGGAGACGTTGTGTGCCAGGGTCAAAGCATTCCCCAATCTGCTGGCGCTGTCAGAGCAGGGGCAGTTCGCCCTTGGCTTCTATCATCAGCGGGCGGCGTATCGGAAGGGCAAAGGGAATGGCGCAGCGGAAGACAAGAGCAATTAACAAGCGGAATTTCACGATTTGGGATTTGGCATTTCAGAAAGGGAGAATCATATGAGCATCGTTGATCGTCGCTATGAGTTCGTTTTCATGTTCGATGTGACCGACGGCAACCCCAACGGCGATCCGGACGCGGGCAATTTGCCGCGAACCGATCCGCAATCGCTCCAGGGTTTCGTGACCGATGTCTGCATCAAGCGGAAGATTCGTAATGCCGTGGCGGCACTCGCCGGGGAAAAGGCCGGCAGCGAGTTGTTCTTCCAGACTCAGGACGCGGTGTACGAAAAACGCATCCTCAACAACCTGATCGAAGGCGCTTTCGATGGCGCTGGAATTGATAAGAAGGCATTCGCAGAGAAGAAAGGCAAAGAGAAGGCGAGCGAAGCCGAGAAGGCAAAGAAGTGGCTTCTTGCCAACTACTACGACCTGCGCGCATTTGGGGCGGTTCTCTCCACGGGGGATTTCAACTGCGGACAAGTGCGCGGGCCGGCACAGATTACCTTCGCCCGCTCACTTGATCCGATCATCCCCATGGAGTCTGCCATCACGCGTAAGAGTGTGACGACGGTTGAAGAAGCAGAGAAGCAGACCAAGGCCGACGGTTTTCTCACAGGCACCATGGGCCGCAAGGCCACCGTCCCCTACGCTCTCTATCGCGGCCACGGGTTCATCAGTCCGCAACTTGCCATGGGCGAGAGAGGCACCGGCTTCACCTACGCCGATCTAGCGCTCTTCTTCCAGGCGATCCAGCGGATGTTCGACTTTGATCGTTCCGCGTCGCGAGGGTTGATGTGTGTGCGCGGCTTGCACGTGTTCCAGCACTCGACCGCCCTAGGCGAAGCCCCGGCGCATGTGCTGTTCGACAAGATCGTCACCAAGCCGCTGGGACGGGAATCTGCGGCGCGATCCTTCGAGGAATACAAGCCGCAGATTCAGGTACTGGATAGCCTTCCTCAAGGGGTCACCTATCGCGACCTGACATCGGCTGCGATCACGGCCGAAACATTCCCCTGGACGTGAGGCGCTATGCCTGACACCAGCGACGAGCCGCTGATTATCTCGGCGCTCAACGACTTCGTCTACTGCCCCCGGCGCTGTGCTTTGCACCGCCTCGAGGGGCTGTGGAGCGACAACGCCTTCACCCTC
>JBBQTU010000178.1:0-8806 GCA_038213005.1 Tepidisphaerales bacterium
TGCCGTCCGCTCTTCGGCCTCCTGTCTTCGATGACTTACGTGCGATTGGATGGGCAAGATGCGCACATTTTTCTGGGGTGGGGGGAGGGGGTCTGGAGAGCAGTGTTTATAAGGACTTACGTACACTTCAGGGGGGAAGATGCGCGAGTTTCATGTCGCCGGGGCGATTTGACGTAAGTCGAATCGGGGCGAGTGGGCGGGGAAGAGCGTAGAGCGTGGAACGTAGGACGTAGAACGTAATGGGCGTTCCAGAGCATCATCACACCTGTTAGGTATTTAACTCGGGGGGCTATTTCGGACCTGACTGATACGATTACCGGCCGGTTAGTGGCCGGGTATTCACTTGAAACAGAGCACCATGGTCGGCGCGCACGCTGGGCGCAACGGCCAAATCGTATAAGTATAAGATAGGAAGATGGACGGGTCAAGTCCAATCTGAGACATGTGCCGTTGGACCAATCTCCGCGCCTTGCGGCAGCGGGTTCCGTCGGAGGCACAACGTCAATACGTGGACAGGCTCGACAAGACGCTCGGGGACCTCTCCGCGTCAGAGCTTGCATCGCGCGAGGCCTTGCGGAATGCCATCATTGAGAAATATCCCCTCTGGCTGGATGCGATAAATCGGGAAGACAAAACGGCTGTTGACCGGTGGCGTGAAAAGCCTGTGCAACTCGACGCCGGGGAGAATCTTCGTCGATATTTCTCGGGCAAGGCCGCGTGCCAGCGACTGGTGCTCAAGGCGGTGGGCGGGCCACAGCCTCAAGGGGGCGGAGTTTACAGAGTCAGTATCTGGCTGGTCGTGGAACTTGCTGATGGGCGGCGAGAGGTAGTCATCAGTGAGCCCCTCATGAGGACGGCGTCGGAAGGCTTTCGCATTGTTCATTCCAAGTGAGATGGAACCTAAAGGGGAGGCAATTAGTGGTATTGACTGCTTTTGGTCAACGGCTCGCGTCGACTACTCACCCGTAATTCATGTGCGGGCGGGGACGCCTCGCACTACTGTTCGGCGGGTTGGCGCTTGGGGTCGACCACTCGCCCGTAAGTCATGTGCGGGCGGGGACGCCTCGCACTACTGTTCGGCGGGTTGGCGCTTGGGGTGTGGCGCTGCGAGGGTCGCGTGTTTGGCGAGGGACCGGATGGGCGGCCGGGGCGGCCGGCCCCACTTGGGGAGCGACGCGGGGGCGTGCTGTCTCTTGGCGTCCCCGTCCGACTGGCGGCAAAGAAACAGGACGGGGACCGATTGGGCAGGACGGGACGCAGTTGATTCTCAATGTTAAGCGGAATGATACGGGGGCGCAGCTAGGTTTATGATTATCAAGTGTTGTTTATTCGCCTGAGCGAGATACTTTCCGTCAATAGCAGACGTAGAGGGGTATGCCATGCCGAAGACGTGTGCAAGGTGCTTCACACTGATGTTGCTGTTCGCTGTCGTTGCTGTAGCTGAGAACACTGACCGGCTGTCAGTAGAAGATAGCCTGTTACTGGTGGCGAAACAGGTGCCGTACAGCAATGCGGAATGGATATCGCGGGCCCAGAGGGCAAATCCAGATGCTCGAGCTACGCTCTACAGAGTGATAGATCGTCCTGCTGCCAATGAATCGCGAATACAGGCAGGTCTACTGTCCCGTTATATTGGTGATGCATCGGACGTGCCGCTCTTACTGGATCGGATGAAGGCAACGGTCGTCCCCGCTTCCAGTGAGGACACCCAATACCTCCTCCGCATGATGTACGTCTTTGGAGACATGTACAAACGAGGAATAACGGAAGCTGGTCAATCGCTGGATGCGATGGTTAGCCCGAAGTTCTGGAAGGAACGCAGGACTAGACTGACCTACCGTGACCAGCCAGGCGGACTGAGCAGTGAATCGGACTGTGCATTGGAGGCGCTGCGAGCATGGGTGAAAGCAGCCCCCGATCAGATCGCAGCGAAAGCCAGGATTCTGTCAGATGCAGTCGTCGTCTGGTCGGTGCGCAATGCCGCCCTCGTCACGCTGCTCGTGCTGGCAATCTCCGCCGGGCTGCAACTGCTCCTGGGCCCCGTGGGCGTGCCCGTTTTTCCGGGCAGATGCAAGTTGCCTGTCAGCGAGTGGTTGGAGCGAATACTGTGCTGAAAGAGGTGTCGCCCTTTCAGGGCTCATTCAAAGTGAATGGTTTTTACCCAGGGCTGCGCGAGTACGCTTACCCTGGGCTTAAGAATGCCGCCCCGTTGGGGCTAAGAAATCGCGTGCCCGGAAAAACGGGCACGCCCGGCCCCGTCAGCATCTTCCATCGGGTTGACTTGGGCCCTCACATGGACGATCCTCTATCTCGGCTGGCTCTGGGCACTGCTCCAACTCGGCGCCTGGCTCATCGCTCGCCGCGGCGGCCGATGAGAGGTCAGTTCTTGGCGCGGCCGATCACGCCGCACGCAGCCCGCGGGCCGGCATTGCCGACCGGCTGCGACACGAGATCGTCAGGCTTGTCGTGGAGAATCACCGATCGCCCCAGGATGGCGTTGGCCGGCCCGCTGATCGTCAGGCCTTCCATCATGATGTCCAGGTGCGCCTTGCCATCGGCGTCGCTGGTGATGTTGCCCAGGTCGCCGGCATGATGCATCGCCGCCATCGGCCCGCCGTGTGGCCGGCCCTTGGGGTTGAAGTGCCCGCCGGCACTGGTCGCATCCGGCGACGAGCAATCGCCGAACTCGTGAATGTGAAACCCGTGGACGGTGCCAGGCGTCAGCCCCGCGACATCCGCCACCACATGAACGGCCGTGCCGCTCTGCGTGAAGCGAACAACGCCCGATACCGTATGCCCCGCCGTCGGGTGCAGCACGGCAATGGCGCTGGTCGCGACCATCGAGGCGGCCGCAGCGGGCGCAGTTTTAGCCGTGTGGTGCCCCTGCGAATGCGAACAGCCCACCAGCGCGAGCGACAGCGTGGTGATCGAGACGACAAGCGTGCGTTGACAGAAGTTCATGGAAGTCCCTCCCTTTGATTGCCTGTGCGATCTTAGGAGTGGCCCGGGTGAGGGGTCAAACTCAAGCGAGGCCAGCCGGATGGCTTCATCGCGCCCGTGTGCTAACATGTCCACCAGATAGTCAGCCTCGCACTTTTCACAGGAGTCTTTCATGAACGTTCTCATCATCGGCGGCACAGGCCTGATCTCCACCGGCATCGTCAAGCATCTGCTCACGCGCAGCGCCAGCGTCACCATGTTCAACCGCGGCCAGCGCGACACCGCCATCCCCACCGGCGTCCAGGTCCGCCACGGCGATCGCGATAACCTCGCGCTCTTCGAGCACGAGTGTGGCCGGGACCGATGGGATGCTGTGATCGACATGATCTGCTTCTCCCCCGAGCAGGCCGCGGCCGACGTCCGCATCTTCGCCGGCCGCTGTGACCAGTTCATTTTCTGTTCCACCGTCTGCAGCTACGGCGTCAAAGTCCCGCCGCATGTCTTCGTGGACGAAACCTTCCTCCAGGAACCCACCAGCACTTACGGTAAGAACAAGCTACTCTGCGAGCAGGCCTTTCTTGACGCCCACGAGGCCCGCAAGTTCAAACTCACCATCGTCCGCCCCAGCCACACCTACGGCCCCGGCGGCAGCCTGATCGACAATCTCGAAGGCGACGCCGTCGCATGGGACCGCATCGATCGCGGCCTGCCCGTGCTGTGCGCCGGCGACGGGCTGGGCCTCTGGGTCTCCACCCATCGTGACGATGTCGGCAAGCTCTTCGCCTATGCCGTCGGCAACCCCAAAACCTTCGGCCAGGCCTACAACGCCACCCGCCAGCAGCACATGACCTGGCGCGAATACTACCGCACGGTCGCCGCCGTCCTGGGCAAGCCCGCGCAGGTCATCTTCATGCCGGCCGACTGGATCGTCGCCCACGACCCGCAGCGATTCGGCCTCCTTCGCGAGATCACCGCCTTCCACGGCGCTTACGACTCATCCAAAGCCCGCCGAGATGTCCCCGAATTCCACTGCGAAATCGACTTCGCCACCGGCGCCGCCCAGACCCTGACCGACGCGCGCCGCCGTGGCGCCCTGCGCCAAAGCGCCGGCGACACGCTCTATCAGTCGATGGTCGACAAGGCACTGGCGATCCAGGCCCCCGTGACGCTGTAGCCGCATCCCGTGGCCGCGGGGCTGAGCCGGGCGGCCGGGCGGCGTCTTGGTCTGTTCCCCCTTGGCCTTGGGGGAGAATTAGCTTTTGGAATGCGAGAGTGCTGCGATCTGCCGGATCCACCTCCACAGCCCCGGCAGGGGCGTCAGAACTTAGCCCATGACGTAAGTCATGGGTTCATGGGTGCAATCGCGGCCGGGATTTTCAGCTCCGTAGGAGCGAAAGAAGGTATCGCGTCCACCGTGCGCTCCTGCCGGGCGTGCCCGGAAATCCGGGCAGGTGCCGCCGGTGCCCTCACCGGCGGAATCCGCCCATGACGAAAGACACCAGCGAGGGTGTTGGCGGCCCGGGACGAGTATCGTCGCCCGGATTTCTGGGAACGCCCCTCCTGCCTGTCCCGCCCGGCAAACCCTGTCGAATCGTGCTCGCTCTGCTAAGATTGCCCTGAGATGCCCAGCGACCCATACCCAAAACTCAAAGCCCCCCAGGCCGACGGGCAGACCCTGCTCTGGCCCGATGGCCCGGCGCTGCTGGCCGCGACGCGCGACAATCGCCACCGTCTGCACGAGCAGGAATCCGTCCGCCTCTGCGGCTTGCCCTTGCCGCGCCTCCGCACCTGGCAGCGCCGCTGGCTTGGGCACCCCGACGCCGACCAATCGCTGGTCGGCACCGGCCACCAGTCCGAACTCTACCACCCCGGCGTGTGGGTAAAGAACATCGCCATCGACATCGCCGCCCGGAAACTGGGCGGGGTCGCCATGCACTTCTCGGTCGACACCGACTCGCCCAAACACCTGGAACTCCGCTGGCCCGGCGGCGGCGACATCATCACCGATGACCCGCTTCGCGCTGAGGCCAAATGGACCGGCCGACTCCGATCCCCAACCGCCGGCCACGTGCAGCACCTTGCCAGACAACTCAGCAGCGCATCCGCCACCTGGCAGCATCAACCGGTGGCGGGGGAGTTTCTGGCCTGCCTGGGCGAGCTCGCGGGCCAGGATGTCGATCTGCCTGCCGCCCTGGCCAACGCCCACCATCGGGTCGATCGCCAGCTCGGCCTGCGGCATCAGTCGCTGGTCTGCAGCCCGATGTGGCGCTCCACGGGCTATCTGGTGTTCGCCTACGACCTGCTTCGCCGCTGCGGCGAATTTGCCGCCGCCTATAACCGGGCCTTGGCCGTGTTCCGCCAGGAGCAGGGGATCAAAAACCCCGGCCGGCCCATGCCCGACCTGTCGATCGACGGCGAATTCTGCGAGGCCCCGTTCTGGGTGGATTCGCTCACCGACGGTTCCCGCAAGCGTGCCACCGTCGTGCGGCAGGGCGATCTCTGGACCCTGCGCCACGAGGATGATGCCTTTGAGTTTGCCGCCCCGACCGACGGCTGGGCCGCCGCCGAGTCGCTGCAGGCCTGGCTCTCCCGCCACAAACTTCGGCTTTCTCCCCGAGCCCTGACCCTGACCACCTTCCTGCGCCTCTGTGTGGTCGATCAGTTCGTCCACGGCATCGGCGGCGGCCTCTATGACCAGGTCACCGACACGATTATCCGCGACTGGTTCGGCATGGCCCCGCCGGCGTTCTCCGTCGCCACGGCCACCATGCTGTTTCCGGCAGCGGCAGGGCGGGAGCGAGTCTGCCTCCGCTGCCTCCGTCAGGAAGGCCGCCGCATCCGCCAGGCCGTCCTGGGTGACCGCAAGCGCAACTGGGTCGCCAGGATCATCGCCCAGCCCCGGCGCAGCCCCCAGCGCGGGCAACTCTTCTTCGAGATGCACCGCGAGCTGGCCACCGCCGCCCAGACCAGCCAGGGCCTCACCGCCTGGCAGGACCGCTACCGCCAGGCCGAGTCCCGGCACGAGATCGAGCAGGCCATCTTCGACCGCGAACTCCCCTACACAATTCAGCCGCAAGACCGCCTTGAGGCGATGATCGCACGCTTCGAATCGCAGTTCTGATCCTCGTTGCGTGGCGATTTGCAGGTCAGCATTCTTCATGGTAGATTGCCTTTTCCAAGGAGAAACCTGCGATCGCATCTGCGCCGAGGCGCAGGGTCGAGCCAGGGCATGGAGGTCCCGCTTGCGGATTGAGCGATTCAACGTCCCAGGGGCCAACTCTGGGTCCGCCGCATTTCGTGTTAGTTCGCGTGTTAGTCTGTGCTGATCGCTTCATATTGCTCACTTGTTGGGCATCCCCTGGCTGAACCGTAACAATCGAGACTGGAGTTGACATGCTGCATGAACCGGCCGCGCAATCGGGGAAAGACCCGGCTGCGTCGTACAAGATGCGACTTGGCATCTGGATGTTCCTGGCCTATGCGATCGTGTATGCGATCTTCGTCGGCATCAACCTTTATGACCCTCTATTGATGGAAGCCGACATCGTGCTGGGCCTTAATCTGGCAACGGTGTACGGTTTCGGATTGATCATTGCAGCGCTGCTTCAGGCTCTGATCTACAACATGATGTGCACGCGGCGCGAGTACGCTCTGCGCGATGCCGCCGAAGGCGAGGGAAAGTAACATGGTTATCGCGATCTTCCTCTCCTTCGTTGTTTTCGTGGTCGGCTTGTCCTTCTATCTGGGGAACAAGACCAAGACATCTGCAGGCTATTACGCGGCCGGCGGGCAGATTCACTGGGGCGTCAACGGGATTGCGTTCGCGGGTGACTATCTCTCGGCCGCGTCATTCCTGGGCATCTGCGGGATGATCGCCACGTCGGGCTATGACGGGTTCCTCTATTCGATCGGCTATCTGGCCGGCTGGATCGTGGCTCTGTTTGTGGTGGCCGAACCGATGAAGCGGCTGGGCAAATACACGTTCACGGATGCACTGGATGCCAAGTTCGACTCTCGCGGCATCAAACTGGCGGCGGCCATCAGCACCCTGGTCGTGTCGGTCTGTTATCTGATTCCGCAGATGGTTGGAGCGGGCGTGCTGGTTCAGCCACTGCTGGGGCTTGCCCATCATTGGGGCGTGATCATGGTCGGCGCGATCGTCATCACGATCGTGGCAACCGCCGGCATGGCCAGCACCACCTACGTGCAGTTCCTCAAGGGTGGCCTGCTGATCATCTTCTCTCTGGTACTCGTGATCGCTGTCTGCTACCGCGGCTTTAACGCCCATCCCGACCAGGGGGGCAAGGTGCCTTTCTATCAGTATGCGACGCTGCACGCGACACAGGCCGACGGCAAGCTGGCCGTCACCGAACCGGGATACCGCGTGGTGGAACTGCAGGAGATCAAGACGGCCAAGAAGACATTCGCCCGGGTTGCCAGGGATGGGAGAGAGAACTGGTGGGTGGTCCATAGGGACGCGTCGGCCATCACGCTGCACGAGAGCCAGTCGGCGATTACCACTCGCGAAGGTGCGAAGCTGATCAACGGAGAACCGGCGTCAGCGTCGAACCAACTGCGGCAGGTCGGCAGCCTGGCCGCACTCCGCGGCCAGAAGGATATCCCCCAGGGAAGTGTCTCGCCTGCCGGTCTGCTCTCGGCAATGGCCGACAAGGAAACCAAGGTCAACGTCTGGAAAGATGCCAAGTTCACCGATAAGGACGGTAGCGCGGTAGCCGTGTACTACCCCGTCGAGATGGCCGGCAATGTGCTCATGCGACCCGGCACCAAGTTCAAGACCCAGGGAACCTGGCTGGAACGGATGGACTTCGTATCGCTGATGCTGGCGTTGTTCCTGGGCACGGCCGCTCTGCCGCACATCCTGATCCGCTACTACACGGTGCCCAGCCCGGCGGCAGCCCGTAAGAGCACGATCGTCGCCATCGCGGCCATCGGGTTCTTCTACATTCTGACCCTGTTCATGGGGCTGGGTGCAATGATCAATACGGTCATCAACCCGGCGGATAGCAACATGTCAGCGCCGTTGCTGGCCAAGAGCTTTGGCGATCTGCTGTTTGCAGTGATCTCGGCCATCGCTTTTGCAACGGTCCTGGGCACAGTCAGCGGGTTGATCGTCGCGGCCTCGGGCGCGGTGGCCCACGATCTGATGGATCGCTATTTCAAGGTCAAGATGGATGACCGGCAGAAGATCAAGGCCGGCAAGATCTCCGCTTTCGTGATCGGCGGCCTGGCGATTGTGCTGGGTATCCTGTTCAAAGGAATGAACGTGACGTTCCTGGTGGGTCTGGCGTTCGCAGTGGCGGCGTCGGCGAATCTGCCGGCCATTGTGATGCTGCTCTTCTGGAAGGGAACGACCGCCAAGGGCATCACGGTGTCCATCTTCATGGGTGTCATCTCGGCCATCACGCTGATTGCCTTCTCGCCGGACATGTACAAGCAGTACGGACTCGATCCGTTGACGGCGCCGATTCCGTTCAGTAACCCGGGTCTGCTCACGATCCCGTTGAGCTTCATGACGCTGGTTGTGGTGTCGCTGATGACGAAGAAGCCACAAGCACAGCCCGCATAGCCGGGAGGTGGCCGGGCGAGAGAGGCGTTGCTTGGGTCACCGAGCGTTCTCGCTTGTCCATGCGCCTACACCGGCGTATGCTTAATGGTATGATAGCCGAGGCTCGCAGGACGCTACTTTTGATTCGTGAATGCATCGAATATGGCAACTCAAACCATGAATAAATGGAAGCCGGGAATGGACCTTCCTTACGTCGTGTCGTTTGGTCTGGATAGCATGCTTGCCATCGCCATCAGGGCTGCGTGGTTGAAGCCGGACAGGTCCGGGCAGCCGCTACTG
>JBBQTU010000179.1:0-8725 GCA_038213005.1 Tepidisphaerales bacterium
GTGCGGTATTGGGTTGTAACGGCCAGAGTATGGTTTGGTTTTCCAGGAAGGACTTGTCATGCGAGGGTTGAATACAAAACTGGTCCTGGCGGGCGCGGTTGCTCTGGTTGCTGGTCTTTTTGTCACATCGGCGGCAAACGCCGATTGGACGCTGCCGCAAAATGCGACCAGTTCGATTCCCTTAACGCTCGCGGACTTCACGAGTCCGCCCACTGGCGTATTGTCTTTCCAGAAGTTCAATATGCCAGGTACCACGTTGCTCAGCGTCAAGCTGACTTTGACTGGGACCATGGACACTACGCTGACGTTCGACGCCGCAGCCGGTGGTGGGAACCGGAAAGTCACTCGTGTGACCACCCTTTTGAGCATGTGGGCTCAGGACAGCGGCAACAACCTCTTGAGTGGAGGAGTGACGGCTTCGCAGGAGGACCCACAGTTTTTCATGCCTGTTGAGTATTATTCGCTGGGTACAGTGGCCCCGGGTACTTCTAAGACAACCGGACTTCTGACTTCTGGGCCGACGACCCTCGCGCCCGTCCAATACACTTCGGCACCCATTCTTGCCGAGTTTAAGGGTCCTGGCAATCTGACTCTCAACGTCGCGACCTTCACGCAGCATGGCGGCATTTGGAGTGGCGGCGAGGGCACTGTCAACGGCATTGACCATGCGTCAATCACCGGCACCGTCGCTTACGAGTACGCCTCGGTTCCTGAAGCCACCACCATGCTGCTGGGCGGCATGGCCGTGATGCCCATCCTGATGCAGCGCCGCCGTCAGCGCGGTGCCGCCGCTCAGGCCTGAGCCGTGGTTTGAAATAGCGATTCTCTCAATGAGCGGGCATTTTTTGCCCGCTCATTGTATTGAGTTGATGCAGGTGTGATCCTGCCGGGATGGGACGACTGGAGTATGAGCGATTCCCAGGTGTTGGACGGGAATGCGGCCGGTGCCCCGGTGGGGTGGGCGGTCTCGCGCCAGGTTCTGGCCTGGTCGGCTCTGGTGCTCCTGGGCTATCTGCCCCTGCTGCTTCGTCTCGGTGCCGAGCAGTGGGCTCGTCCCCAGTACCAGTTCTTCCCGCTCCTGCTGATCGCCTCAGCCTGCCTCGTTTGGCACCGCCGTCATGACCTGCACGCTGCCCTCGCGGCCACCGGCTCGCCAACTCTCACCCGCACCCTCCTGGGCCTGTCCCTCATCCTGCTGCTCACCGCCAGCATCCTCTGGTCCGGCCGACTGGCAGCCGTCTCCGCGTACTTCCTTCTGGCAGGCGTCGCCTGGCGAGCCGGCGGCTGGCCGATGCTTCGACTGCTGATCCCCGCAGCGATTCTCCTCATGATCGTCACCGGCCTGCCGGCCGAACTGGATGAGCCGCTCCTGCAACACCTTCGCCAGTGGCTTCTCTGGGCTGGCAGCGGCGTCCTGGTCTGGCTGGGCGTGCCGCACCTGCTGATGGGCACGGTTCTTGACATCTCCGGCGATCGTCTGACGGCGGCCGAATCCTGCAGCGGCCTGAACGCGATGATGGCGGTGCTGGGCTTCACCCTCGCGTTTGCGATCTGGCGCAGACGTCCCGCCTGGGTTGTGTCAACTCTCGCCGTCGCTGCCGTCGTTCTCGTGCTGTGGGCCAACCTGCTGCGAATCGTCGCCGGCGTGTGGGTCAAAGCTCATGGTGGCGTCGACCTCTTCCCCGGGCCCGCCCCGTGGTTGGCCGGCCTGGTCCTGTTCGCGGTATGCATGGGCCTGGTCCTCAGCATCGACATGGGCCTCGGCCTGATCCAACGTTGGCGAGACGGCAGGCCCGCTCATCGCGCTATTGGAGGTCCAGTCGCCCGTCCCCGTCGACGCGCTGCGCCCTGTCCCGCCCCTGACGCGGTCCATGTGGACTCTCGCCATCGCCATCGCACTCGTCGGCATCGCCCAGGTCGCTAGCGCCGCCCTGCGTGGCGGAGTAGGCCTCTGGCTGAGCAATCCTGGTGCCGCCCACCTGCGCTCGGATGCCACGTTCACTCTCCCGGCGCAGATCGGCCCATGGCAGCGCGGAGGCGAAACCGACAAGTCCGCCGCCCAGCCCGAGATCGCTGGCAGAAGATATCAGACCTGGGCCTACCAGTCCGCCGGGCTCACTGCCATCGTCGCCATCGACTATCCCTTCGCGGGCCACAACGACCTTGCTCTTCGCTACCGCAACGCCGGTTGGGTCATCGCGCAGCAGGCGGCAAATCCCTCGCGTCCGGACCCCCGTGCCGGTGAGTTCACCATCGTGCAGGCAACCCGACTGCATGAATGGGGCTACCTCTGCTACGCCTCCCTGGACGAGACCGGCCAATGGACGCAGCTACCCAAGGCCTCGCTTGCCGGGCAACTTCAGGAGCGTCTGACTCATCTGGGCCGTCCCGGCGCGAATGCCGCCACCCATCAGATACAACTCTGGGTCCAGACCCTCAGCCCGCTGGATGCTGCTTCACAGGAGCAACTGATCCAGCTTTTCCTCGGCACTCGCGATCTGCTTGCCCCCCAGGTGATCGCCCAGCAGGAGGGCCGCCAATGAGGCCCTTGCCCCAATTCCCGACATGGCCCGCGCACTTCATCCGAGTGGTTGCCACCTCGTGGACGCCGGCCCGCCGGCGTCAACTGCTCGTCGCCCTGGCCGTTGCCCCGTGCATCCTCGTGGTCCTCTCGATCCTGCTACTCGCCGTGCTTCTCACCGGACCGGCGTCCCGCAGTGCCAATTGGTATCAGCAGCAGGGCGACAAGGCCCTCGCCCGGCAGGACTACGCCACGGCCCAACTTTGTTACGCCAGTCTGCTTCAGACGAGCCCTGACGATCCCAAGTACAGATACGCCCTGGCTCGCTGCTTTGGCAAACTGGGTCAGGACAAGGCCGCTGCGGCGCTTCTGCAGCAACTGGCCCCCGAAACTGCCGCCGGCTATCTGCCCGCGCAACTCCAGGTCGCCCGCGACCTGCTGGGTGGCCCTTCGCCCAGCCCCGAGGCCCGGCGATCGGCCGAGGCCCGGCTTCAGCAGATACTCAAGACGCAGCCGAAGAATCCCGACGTCCATGCCATGCTGGCGGTGCTCTACTACCGGACCGACCGCTGGGATCTGGCCCGGCAGCACATGGCGCTGGGCGGCCCGGCCGTGGACGAACTGACGTTGCCGGCCGCCTTGGCCCTTTCTGACCGGGGCGATCGGGCGGAGTCCGAAATATGGGCCCGCCGGGCCGCTGCGCATTACGCCGCCCGCCTTAAGGCCGATCCGACCAATGACGAACTGCGCCTCAAGTACGCTCAGGCGTGCCTCCTGCTGCGGGATTTCACAAAGACCCTTGAGATTCTCGATGCCGGCTGGCAGCAGAACAAGAACCCGGCCTTCCGCAAGGCGGTGGCGCATGTCACCTCGCTGTGGCTCAGGGAGTCGCCCACCATGGCTGCATCGCAACGGCTCGGGCTCCTGCAGAACGGTCTGGCCTGGGATGCACAGAATCCCGCCCTGCTGGAGATCTTGCTCGACCCTGAGACGGCGGTCGCCGCCGAGAGTGTTCAGCCCACCACGACCTCTGTTCAGGGCGCCGCCGTTCACGCCTTGGCTCAGGCGGTTGAGAACTGCCGGAGGCGCCAGCCCGACCGTGTCCGCACGGATCTGCAGCGGGCGTTAAGCGTCGGCGGACCGGCGATGGCCTCCATCGCCGGAAACGTCGCCTGCCTCTGGGCCTACAGCAAAGCCCCTGATGCGGCCAGCGCCCTGACTCTCTCCAGCATTCTACTGGATTTGCGGCCGACCGAACCGTTCGCCCAGCGAGCCCAAGGGATGGTGCTGGCCCAGCAGGAAAAGTGGGAGCAGGCCCTCGGATATCTGGAGACGGCCCTGCCTGCCATGCCTCAGGATCTAGGGATTCACACGGTCCTGGCGACGACCTACGACAAACTCGGGAAGCCGGACCTCGCCGAGAAGCACCGCAAGCTGGCTCAGCCCACAACAGCCCCCGCACCCGCCACCTCGCCAGCGGCAGTGCCTGCCGCATCCAAGCAAGCAGAGGGGCGATGAACTCACCTGCGTTCCAGATCGTCTGGCACGTTCGCCAGCCCGCCGGTCGGTATGGCTGCTCGGTGCGGGATGATCCTTGGCGGCCGCCCGCGTATCCCCTGCCATTTCTTGTTGACAGCGAACTCAGCATTCCGTAGTGAAATGCTGCTTGATTGGTTCGGCGTGCTGTTCACGCATTGTAAGCGTGGCGCATCCGCGCTGGTAAATGGCTCTTCGATATGAGTTTCTCGAGGGCATAAAAGGTTTGGAGGCAGCGGTGCGAGGGATGAACACAAAGTTGGCTCTGGCGGCAGCGGCAGTATTCGGCGGGCTTGGTGTGGCTGCGCAGGCGCTGGGCGGGTATGGTGCCACGTTGAGCCTCAAGATGACTGCCGACAATTCCTTCAATGTTTACCTTGCCAACAGCGATAGTGAGTTGGGCACGCTGATTACGCTCGACAACGCAGGTAGCGGAACTATCCTCGATGGGGTTGGCGGCACGAAGGATCCCGCGGGCAACGCCTGGCAGGGAAATGTTTGGGGCTACGCTTATTCCGCGACTCGTACTGTGGGGCTGGCGAATAAAAAGCAGTATCTGCACATCGTGGCAACGGACCAAAACACGGGCGGTGCAGGTTTCCTTGCGGAGTTGACGATCACGGACGACACAGGGCTCCACACGTTTGACAATGGGCAGTTGACCCTGTTGACCACCACAGCGAACATCCCCACGACCAGCCAGCCGCTCTGGCGCACGGCCAATCCACTGCTCGCATCCACGCCGAATGCGGACAGCAACTACGGCTGGAGTATCTTTGCTGCAGCTAACCACGCCCCAAGCTTCCAAGCAGACAACCCGGGTACCCCCTGGACTAGCGTTTCTGGTATCGCGGCTGCTGCGGACTGGATATGGGATGGGACCTATGCCTTCGACGGCACATCAACCAAACCTCGCTTTTTCTCTACCACAATCGAGTATTCCGCCGTTCCTGAAGCAACCACGATGATTCTGGGTGGCCTGGCCGTGATGCCCATCCTGATGCAGCGCCGCCGTCAGCGCGGTGCCGCCGCTCAGGCCTGAGCCGTGGTTTGAAATAGCGATTCTCTCAATGAGCGGGCAATCTTTGCCCGCTCATTGTCTTTGATGTCTTGGGTAGTGGGCTCAGATGCGACGGATCGCCTCTTCCGTCAGCCGCATCGTCATCGCGGCGATCTTCGATCCGCAACTCCCGCCCCAGCACGCTCGCGGTGACCGGTACGCGGGCACTGGGCAATGTGGGCGGTATAACCATCGACAGCGGCGCGCCGCCGTTCGTGAACCGCGATGGCGACTGCAGCAATCGCCCGGCCAACCCCATCCGGTAGCCAGCCATTGCGGTGTGTGTGGATGCTGGGGGGCGGATCAACCAAGACTTTGTGAGCATCCTGGTTGTTCAGCGACGAAAACCGAGTGCTGCGGGGCCGTATTGTTGAGCGCGGATAGCGTTTGGGCCGTCATGGAATGCAGCTCAGGCTGCTGAAAAGAGTTACGTGGGGTCGCCGTGTGCTTGACCGAACGCGCGTAATGCCGTTATATCGGACAATCCTGCGCTGCTTGTCGTATCTTTGGCAGGGCGAGATGTGCTGGGTTGGAGGGTGACTTGAGGAGAAAATGAGGATGAAGACGCGAATGGACCGGATCATCGTCAAGATCTGCGGAGTCTGTCTGCCCGTGCTGCTGGCGGCGAATATGGCTGCGGCGCAGGCGCCGGCCGCGAGTGCGCCCGCGCCTGCGGGCGCGGGGGGCTACCCGGGCATTACCCGGCCATCGGAGCAGCGGTTGCTGAACTTCGCCTTCGCGGGGGTGGTTCATAAAGTGAACGTGAAAGAGGGAGATACGGTCAAGGCCGGTATTGTCCTGATGGAACTGGACAGCCGCATGGACCGTAGTGCTTATAACGCGGCGAAGGTTGATGCTGACTCAACCTTGAAGGACGAATACGCGAAATCGGATGCCGCCCTCAAGAAGGTCGTGCTGGATCGGATCGAGAAACTGTTCAAGGATAATGTCGCGTCGGTGACCGAACTGGACGAAAAGAAGCTGGATGCGGAACTGGCCGATAAGCGGGTGGAATTGGGTGCTGAGGAGACGCGGACCAAGAAGTACGAAGCAGAGCGTCTGAAGGTAAAACTGGATCTATCGCAGCTTATCAGCACGATCGACGGCGTGGTGCAACGTATCGACGTCAAAGAAGGCGAGATTGCCGATCCCAACCAGACGAATCGGCCGGCCTGCGTGGTTGTGAAGAACGACCCGCTGCAGGTGGAGGTGTTTCTTCCGACGGCGATTTCCGAGGCCCTGAAGCCGGGGCAGGAACTGGAAGTGCAGTACCCCAAGTCGGTCGACTGGCAGAAGGCGAAGATCACCTTCTTTGATCCGGTGGCGGATGCCGGCAGCCAGATGCGGAAGCTGCATCTGGAGATGCCCAACCCTAGCGGGCGTGTGTCGGGCTGGGAGGTGCAGGTGCGAGTGCCGCCGGCGGCGCGATAGTTCGCCCATGAACGTGGCGCAGACGCTCTGGGTGAATCAACGTCAACTTTGAGGTGAACGTGGCAGGTATCGTCGAAAAGACATCACAAGAGCAGCAGGAGACCCAGCAGCAGGGCGCCGAGCCCAGCCGCGGCAAGCTCGTGCAGCGTCTGCTGGGGGCCGGGCCGAATCTTCCAGCGTTTGTGTCGGACCTGCTGAGCACGCAGGCGATGGTGGTCGCGGGCACCGAGGCCGTGGCCTTCATGATCGAGCGGGGCGGTGAGGCCGCCCGTCTGCAGCCGATCGTGCACCTGCGGCCGGACCAGGCAAGCGACGAAGCACGCCAGGCGGCCGTCAACGCATTCATCCAGATTATCAGCCCCTGCGTGGAGCAGAATCGCGAGGGGGCGTTTGAGGTCGGCACCGCTGACGACGCCGGGGAATTGCAGTTTTGTCTGGCGACCATCCTCCGCAGCGAAGGGCAGGCGGTGGGCATCACCGCGGTTATCACCCGCTGCCTTAACATGGATCGCGCCCGCCAGCGGCTGTCCAGTATGGAACTGGTGGCGGGGTATTTTGAGCTCTTCTCGATTCGCAAGTCGGCCGAGCAGTCTCGCCTGATCGCGACGAGCCACCAGGGGGTGCTGCAACTACTGGGTTCTGTGGCGACCATTGAAGGCTTCGAGGCCGGGGCGCGCAACCTGACCAACGAACTGGCGGCCCGGACGGGCGCATCGCGCGTGGCGCTGGGCTGGCTCAAGGGACGGAACATCCAGGTTAAGGCGCTGTCGCATACCGAGAAGTTCGACAAGAAGCAGGAGTTGATCCAGCAGATCCGCAGCGTGATGGAGGAATGCCTGGATCAGGACCAGATCGTGCACTTTGATCCGGCCGGGGCGGGCACCGACACGGTGAAGCGGGAGGCGGAGGCCTATTCGCGGGCCAATGGCGGCTGCTCGGTGCTCAGCGCGCCGCTGCGTCATGCCCAGGAGATTGTCGGGATCATTACGCTGGAGTTTCCCGTCAACCACCAGCCTGACCCATCGTGCTCGTCGCTGGTGGCGATCGCGTCGGACGTGCTGGCGCCGCAGCTTTTCGATCGCTACGAGAACGACCGCTACATCTTCGTGAAGGCCGGGCATGTGATAAAGAATCTCGCCAAGCAGGCGGTGGGGCCGCAGCACACGCTGGCCAAGATCATCATCGTCTCGGCGATCCTGGTGACGATCCTGCTTTTCGTGATCAAGCCGCCATACCGCGTTGCGGCGTCGTTCCAATTCGCGCCGCTGGAGAAGCGATCGCTGGTCGCTCCGGCAAAGGGATTCATTGGGCAGCTTGAAAAGATCGACGGCCAGGACGTCCGCCCGGGGATGACCGTTCATGCGGGGCAGAAACTCGCGAGCCTGGACACGACCGAACTGGAACTGAGATTCAACGAGGCTCGCAGCCGCGCTAATGCGTCTTTGAAGGAAGCCAGCCAGAAGCGGACCCAGGAAGGCAAGACGGCCGAGGCCAACATCGCCATGGAGCAGGGCAAGGCCGCACAGGCCGAGGCGGATCTGTACCGCTGGCAGATCGACCGTGCGGCGATCATCTCGCCGATCGATGGGCAGATCATCCGCGGCGACCTTCGTGACCGCAAAGGCGCGAGCGTCGACGTCGGCGACACGCTGTTTGAGATCGCAAAGGTCGACAATCTGGAAGTGGAGATGACCGTCCAGGAGCGTGATATCCAGGTGCTGGAAGTGGGGCAGAAGGGAAATATCGCCACCACCGGCCGGCCGGGTGAATCGTTCCCATTCACCGTGACACGCGTGGTGCCCATGGGCGAGCCCAAGGAAGGCGGCAATGTCTTCCGCGTCTATGGGAAACTGGATTCGGCGGGTGCGGCGGACTGGCTGCCGGGCATGAGCGGCGAGGCCCGGATCAACATTGGCGATCGTTCGCTGGCGTGGATCTGGACGCATCGTCTGATCGACTTCCTCAAGCTCAAGCTGTGGTGGTGATGAGGGATTGGTCTCCAATCTGGAATTTGAGATTGGAGATTCGAGATATCGGATTTGAGATTCGGAATTCGAGATTTGAGATTTGAGATTTGGGAATTGAGATTCTGAATCTGAGATTTGAAGGTCGGCAATCGGAAAACGGCTTCTATGCTCGCACTTAGACCCACATTCTCCGAGTCCTGGTATCGCGTG
>JBBQTU010000180.1:0-8709 GCA_038213005.1 Tepidisphaerales bacterium
CTGGTGGATCGCGCCCAGGATTGGCGTTACGGCAGTCTGTATGCCGGTTTGCATCGCCCGGAGGACGCTGTGGAACTGACGCCATGGCCGGTGCCCGCCCGCCCGATTGGGCCAGCGGGGTGAACCAGCCGATCGAAGAGGCGGAACTGCAGCGGTTGCGTCTTCACATTCAGAGGGAGCGGCCCTATGGTAGTGTGGCATGGACGACCAGGGCGGTAAAGCGGATGAGCCTGGAATGGACGATGCGGGACCGTGGCCGGCCCGGCCGCAAAGGCCCGAAGAAGCAGGCGGCAGGCAGGTGATCGCGAAATCAAACAGGACGCGATCATATTGCCATCCAGATGACTATGCGGCAATGCGTCGCGTGGGCGATTCCGCCAGCGCGGCGCGATGTTACCACAAACGCACGCAGGTCGTGCGTGGATAGTGCCGACCGCGAATACCGTGCGGAGCACTCACAGCACGGCCAGCACGCTGTTGCTGCTCTCGCGTTCTGTCGATGGCGATGACGCTTGCCGTGCAACCCCGGCTAGACCCGCGTCACGAATCGAGAAATGCTTCATGGGGCGATGCCGTCGCTCTTCCACACATCTTGCGGAGAAGTGGCAAGTACCGGCAAGGCAAAGACTTGTGTCGCCCTTACAGGGCTCGCTGATATTGCGGACTGATTCTTGGGGCGATGCCCCAGGCTTACGTATTACGCCCCTTTGGGGCTGAGATTGCGGCCCCCGGAGACTTGTGTGGAACACCGACTGGAACAGCGAGGGCGTGGCACAGCGAGGGCGATTGCCCCGGCGGGCAGTTGGCCGCATAATGCTCCACCTTTAGCAGACAGGGCAGATTATGGATCGTTTCGCGCAGATCATCGCTATCGCCACGGGCTTGTGCCTGGGGGCTTCGCACGTTGGGGCGGAGGCCGCGCGGCTCGACGCGGGGCCAGCGGGGGCGGAGTTGACGGACATTCAGCCAGTTTCCCGGCCGGTTCGTAACACGGGGGCGATGGGTCTTTCGCTTTATTTCGAGAATGACGGCGCCTTCGCGCGCCCTAACGGGTCCACTGATCGTCACTACACGAGCGGAACGGGCATCGCCGTGCAGTGGCAGAGCCCTGTGACGGACGAGATGGTCGGTGCGATCCCGTCGATCGGCGACGAGTTTGCCCCCGAGCGGCCGGGCATTTCATTCGGCGCGGGGGTTGTGCTGTCGCTGAACATGTATACGCCCGAGGATATCAGCGACCCGGAAGCGATCTACAACGACCGGCCGTACGCCGGCTGGACCTATGTTGGGCTGATCGCCCAGCGGGCCAACCGGGCAGGAAGCATCCCGGTCTTTGAGCATATCGAGCTCGATGTCGGTGCCGTCGGAGCAACCGGCCAGGCTGGCAAGGTTCAACGCTGGGTCCATGAGCACTATGGCTCCCAGATACCGGAGGGGTGGGACTACCAGATTCGCGACGAGGTTGGGTTTGACTACCGATATCAACGTCGCTGGCGGATCGACCTGATGAGTGAGAGCGCCCGCCATGGCGGAGCGGTGCAGTTGATCCCCGAAGCCGGTGTGACGCTGGGTACGGTGCATCTCAACGCCGGGGCAGGGGCGTTGCTTCGCGCGGGCTGGAATCTGCCGGATGACTTTGGGCCGGGCAGCATGCGATTCGCGTCGGACTTTACGCGGTCGTTTGCCAATGGCGGCCCGCGGATCGGCGGGTACGTGTTCATCCACCCGTCCGGCGCCGTTGTCGGCCACGACTCCACGATCGACGGCTCGTTCTTCCAGAGCAGCCCGGTCGAGGGCGCCAGCCAGACTCTCACCGGAGCATTGCAGATGGGGCTTGCCATCCAATTCCTGGGGCACTTCGAGGTCTCCTATTCGCAGACCTATCTGACCCATGAGTTTGTCGGCCAGAAGACGAAGGACGGGTATGGCGCACTGAACCTCACGGCTATCTATACTTGGTGAGCCGGTCTGCACGGGTAGGGTATACTGTGGTAGTGAATCTGGGCAGGCGGCTGCGAGCTCGGAGGAGAGATACCCGTGAGTGCTGGGCCAGAATACCGGGTTGCGGGGAAGCTGGGCGTTTGGCTGGCGGGGTTCTTGTTTTGCTTTGCGGCGCCGGCGGACGTGATCCTGCTGCGCGACGGGAAGGAACTGAAGGGCGAGGTGGTTTCGCGCAGCGAGTCGGCGGTGGTTGTGCGCGTGGCGATCTCGGGCGGCACGATGCAGCGGACGCTCGATCCGGCGGATGTGAAGGAGATTTGCCCAGAGCCGGTGCAGTCGGGCATCGCCTGGCTGGAGATCCCGGTGTTCGGCGAGATCGGGGTGGACGTCACGGCGGACGGCGTGGGCAAGGCATTGGCCCAAGCGCGCCGGCTGAAAGTGCGGCGTGTCGTGCTGCTGATCGACTCACCGGGCGGGCAAATCTCCGAGCAGATGGCGATCTGCGACAGACTGCTGGCGGCGAAGGATCTGCAGCCGGTGGCGCTGGTCAAACATGCCTATTCGGCGGCCGCCCTGATTGCGATGGCGTGTCCGACGATCGTGATGCATCCCGATGGCCAGATCGGAGGGGCGGTGGGGCTTTACCCTCCGGACAAGACCAATCCGCTGCCCCGGCCGGTCGAGGAGAAATTCATGTCGGTGATCCGCGCTCGCGACAGGATGGTCGCGGAGCGGGCGGGGCATGATCCGCTGTTCGTCGACGCGATGTCGGATATCTCCGCGGTGATCTCGATGCGGTCGGAGAATGGCAAGGTGCGTCTGTCGGCCGGGGAAGTCGCCGGCGTCAGACTACTGAAGGGCAAAGGATCGATTCTGACGATGACGTCGCGTGAGGCGCTGGCGGCGGGGTTGTCCAGCGCCACGGTTGCCAGCCTGGCGGAACTGGGGCGGTCGCTGGGATATGCGGCCGACGAATGGCACAGTGCCGGCGGGCAGGGGCGGGCGATTATGAAGGCTGACGCTGAGGAATCGCGAGCCCGCGAAGCCCGGCGCATGGCTCAAGGGGCGATGGCGGGCGCGGGGCAACCACTGACGGCGGAGGAGATTGCCAAGCGGCTGGTGGATTGTCGAGCGGCGGTGCAGGTGATCGATATCGCAGGGGGCGATGCCAAGGCGCAGCTTGAGCGAGACCAGCAGGCGGTTCAATACACCGGGGCGGCATACTCGCGGGACCTGTATCAGCAGAAGCAGGCCGAGGTGCAGGCTCGATACGACAAGACGGTCGCCGATCTGGAGAAGAAACGACAGGTGGTTGAGAAGGAAATCGCTCGGCTGAGGGAGATGCAGTAAGGCGGGCGGCGCTGTGGGCCCGCCCGAGTCACTTACCGTCCGCCCCTGACCAAGCCACTGCCCGCTGGCCCCGAAAGGCCCCGGCCGTGGCGGCCGGGCCACCGTGGCACGCCCGCCTCGGGCGCTGCCTTCGTCCTTCGCCAGACAGGCTCGCCCTGCAGTCTCATTCGCGCCCCATGTCCTTGGATCGCCTGGTTGAGTCGCCTCAGGCCCCGCGGAGGGTGCGCCGGTGGAGGAGTTGGGTGAGCCAGTCGCCCAGGGGGCGGTCGGTGCGGTAGGTGTGGAAGGCGACGTTGAGGGAGCGGCAGTCTTCGGTGAGCTGCTTGCGGTGGGCTTGTAGATTATCTATGTACATCTGCCTGAGCGTGGCCGGCTCGACCAGCATAGGCGTCTCGCCCTCCAGGCCGCGGAAGCGGGACCAGGCGGTGAAGGGGAACTCCTCCTCGGCCGGGTCGAGCACCTGAAGGGCCATGATCTCGTGGCGGTCGTGGCGAAGGTGGGCGAAGCCGGCGCGGAGCTGCGTGGCGGGGACGAAGAAGTCGGAGATCACCACGATCAGGGAGCGGCGCTCGATGCGCTCGGCCGCCTCGTGAAGGATGGCGGCGAGGTTCGATTCGCCCTGCGGGTCGGAGCGTTCGAGACGGTCGATAATGTTGGACAATTGCAGACTGCTGCCGTGGGGGGCGATCCAGTCGTCGATCTTGCGATTGAAGGTGGCCAGGCCCACGCTTTCGGTCTGGCGCAGCATCAGATAGGCCAGGCTGGCGGTGATCTTGGCGGCGGCGTCAAACTTGCGGCCGCTACCTTCGGAGTTGTAGCCCATGGAGCCGCTGGCATCCAGCAGCACCATGCAGCGCAGGTTGGTTTCCTCGTCGTATTCCTTGATATAGGGGCGATCCGTGCGCGCCAGAACGCGCCAGTCGAGGCGGCGCGGCTCGTCGCCTGCGACATAGGCGCGGTGCTGGCGGAACTCGACGCTGGCGCCTTTCATCGGGCTTTTGTGCATGCCGATGGTGCTGCCCTCAACGACGCTGCGCGCGGACAGCTCCAGGTGGTTCAGTCGTTCCACCAGGGCGGGTTCGAGATATCGCCAGACCATCGCCATATGACTTCTCCTGCGAATCCAACTGCTGCAACGCTCGTGGCTGCGGACTGTTCTATCGCGGCTGCAGCAATGCGGCCGGGGCCTCGGGAGGCCGCTGCGGCGCATCGCCCCTGCCCGCCAGCAGCAGGTATGCTGCGAGCGCGACAACCGCCGCGCCCGCCGCGCAGCCCACGGCGCTGTAAAGAGCCTTCCTGCGAAATTGACGCTCACCGGATGGATCGGCCACGGGCGTACTAGTTTCGTCGGCCGGGGCATCGACGAGCCGACTGATTTCGCCGGCCAGTTCGAGCATCGACGTTCGACGGGCGATCTTCTGGGTGATCAGCTTACTCAGACGAGTCTCGCCGCCCTCGCGGGTGCTGATCACCTGCTGCAGCAGCATGGCGAGAGCGTCATAGTCCACGTCGGTCTCGTGGTGAAGCAGGGGACTGATGTGGGTGAGCGTCAGCTCGCCGGTCTTGCCGATGATCACGTTCTGCCCGTGGATTGCACCATGGACGATGCCCAGGGCGTGAAGGCCTTCGACCGCCAGCATCAGTTCGCGGAGCATGAGCAGTATTTCGCGTGGCGAGTGGGTGGGATCGGCGAGATAGTCGCGGAGGGATGTTCCCTCAACGTAATGCCAGACGAGCCAGGTGTCGTCGCGATCGCGCTGGACGCCGATGAAAGTCGCAACCTGCCGATGGGCCAGTTCCTTCACTCGCGTGAGGCGCTGGCGGACGCTTGCGTGGAGTTGGGCGCCCTGGAGGCATTCCTGGGGCAGGGGCTGAAGGACCAGCAGGCGGCCGCCGTCGCCGGCGCACAGGGCGGTGCGGCCGGGGGCGAGGTAGGACTGGACCGGATAGCCGCAGATCTGCTGGGCGCCGGGCGGGGTTGGTGCGGTTTGCGTGGTCATGGCCTAGAGCAGCTTCTCGCCCTTACCGGCGCGGGGGACCAAGGCCAGGATCTTCTGGATGATCTGCTCGACAGTGATGCCTTCGGCCTCGGCGTTGAAGTTGGGGATGATGCGGTGGCGCAGCACCGGTGGGGCGACGGCTTCGATGTCTTCGGTGGTGACGTGGAGGCGGCCGTGGAGCAGGGCGCGGGCCTTGCCGGCGAGGATCATGTATTGCCCGGCTCGCGGGCCGGCGCCCCAACTGAGCCAGTGGCGTACGAAGTCGGAGGCGCCGGTTTCGTTTGGCCGGGTGGCGCGGGCGATATCCAGGGCGAAGTTGAAAACATGGTCGCTGGCGGGCACTCGGCGGACCAGTTCCTGCAGTTCGATCAGCTTGGCGGCACCGATCACCTTGGCGACCCGGCCGCCGGTGGCGCCGGTGGTGCGTTTGAGCACCTCCAGTTCCTCATCGCGACTGGGGTAGTTGACCAGGACCATGAACATGAAGCGGTCGAGCTGGGCCTCGGGCAGGGGGTAGGTGCCTTCCTGTTCGATGGGGTTCTGCGTCGCCAGGACAAAGAACGGATCGGGCAGGTGCAGGGTGTGGCCACCGGCGGTGACTTCCTTTTCCTGCATGGCCTGCAGCAGGGCGGCCTGCGTCTTGGGCGGCGTGCGGTTGATCTCGTCGGCGAGCAGCAGGTTGGTGAAGATGGGGCCGCGCTGGAATTCAAAGCGCCGACGTCCGGTGTCGGGGTCTTCCTGCAGGATGTCGGTGCCGGTGATGTCCGAGGGCATCAGGTCGGGGGTGAACTGGATGCGACGGAAGGCCAGGTCCATCGCGGAGGCGACCGTTGAGATCAGCAGCGTCTTAGCCAGCCCCGGTGCGCCCTGCATGAGGCAGTGCCCACGCGAGAGCAGAGCGATCATCAATTCCTCGATGACCAGCTTCTGTCCGACGATGACTTTGGAGAGCTCGCGCTGGATCTGCTGGCAGGCTTCGACGAGCACCTTGGCCGACTGCAGGTCTGACTGGGAAGCCAAGGCGGGCTCGTTCAGCAGGCTCGCGGCGGGCGGCTGGGATAACTGGACCTGGGTATCGGCCATTTAATTGTTCCTCATTAGGGCTTCAGGAGACGAAGAGACCGGATGGCGACGTCGGCCGGGTTGGCATTGCTCCGGGCCAGAAGCCGCACGCCAAAGCGGCGTGGTTTGTCCTGGGAGAGGTCATGGTCGCCCGACCAGACGACCACGCCATCCTGCTCGATGATGGCCTTGTCGCGCGAGAGCAGGATGCGGACGGTGATGGGTTTGTCGGCAGTGGCGGCGACGCGGGCGGTGGCGACGCCCCGGCCATCGGGCAAGGCCACTCGCGAGCGGGCCCCGTCGATCTGCCACATCAGTTCGCGGGCGCTGACGCCGCGATCGCTGGAGAAGGTCGGCGTGTCGGTGACGAACAGTTCGGCGAAGACGCGGGATTTGTTGCCGGGGGGGTCGATCGTGGTTTCGATGGTGACAGGCTCGCGCGGGGACAGCTCAAGCGGGCACAATAGCCCGCCGCCGGCGATGGCCTGCGTGAAGGGGTCGGGAAGCTGCATTCGCAGGCCCTGCTGGGCGACCAGCGGGATGCTGCCGAGCTTCTGCCAGTCGCCGCCGGGCATCTGGTTGAAATCCTCGGACAGGGCGGTTGTGACGAAGTACACGCTGCGAAGATCGACCTTGCCTTCGGTGTCCTGGGCGGGGGAAAAGAGCATCCATGCCAGGCCGCCGACGACGGAGAGAATGACCATGGCGGCCATGGCGGTGATGAAGCTGGCGGTGGAGACGCCGCGGCCGGAGGTCTGGTCGGTGTCGTCGATGCGGGCCATGAGCTTGCGTGTGAAACCGTTTCCGGCGCGGATGGAGCGGTAGGCCCGGCCGCTTTCCAGGCGTTCGCGGGCTTTGCAGAGCAGGGCGAGTTCCTCGCCGGACTCACCAGCGGCTTTGAGGGCATCAACGGCCTGCCGCCAGAAAGGGCTGGCGGGACCGGCGCGCAGGGCCTCGGCGAGCATCTGCTGGAACGGTTCGGAGTCTATGGTCAGTGACTGGTCCATGTTTCCCTAACACCCCTATGTACCTTGCGGGGGCGGCTTCGTTGTGATGGATGCGGAGTTTAGACCGGCTCGTTGCCTCCGAGGACGATCGCGAGCTTGCGTAGGCCGTGGAACATCCGGGATCGCAGGGTGACGGCCTTGGTGCCGGTGACTTCTTCCATTTCGGCGTAAGAGAGGTCCTGGAAGACGCCCATCATGATGACTTCCTTCTGGCTGGGGGAGAGGTCATCCAGGGCGACCAGGACGCGGGCGATCTCCTCCTTCTTCTCGGCTTCATCGGTAGCCGCCGAGGCGACCTGATACGGGTCGCCGGCGGAGTCGGGGCTTTCCAGGTTCAGCTCGGTAACGGTGCGGACCAGTTTACGCTTGCGCTTGCGCATCTGGTTGATGGCGAGGTTGCGGGTGATGGTGAAGAGCCAGGTGGAAAACTTGGCGGGGTAACGGTAGGTCGGGGCGAAGCGGAAAGCGCGGAGGAAGACATCCTGGCCGATGGATTCGACATCTTCAACATTTCCCAGCATGCGGTAGAGGTAGGAGAGGATGGCGGTGTTGTATCGCTCGTAGAGGATGGAGAAGGCCTGGCGGTCGCCCCGCTGGGTACGGTGCATGAGTTCCTCATCGGAGGAGCGGCCGAGTACGACCGGCGCGAGGCTATCCTCGGGCGCAGCAGGCGGTTGTGAAGCCTGTGGGGTAACGGGCGTCGCTATTTTCGTCGTCCGCTTTGGGGTCATTCTCTCCTCGCCGGCAACTGACAACGATGAGTCGGGCCTGTGGTTCTACCACGTTGGTTGGCGCGGAGCAACGGCAGAGGGTAGCGAGGGGCGAGTGGCGTGCCCGAAAATCCGGGCGATCTGCCCCCTGTCCGCGCCACTCCGCGTTTGCTGCTTCAAGTTTCCTCCGTTTCCGCGTTGTTTCGTATTTCGTGCTTGCCCGGATTGTCGGGCACGCCCGGGGCGAGAGCGCGAGAGTGGGGGTATCCATCATTCAGTGGCGGGCGGGCCACTTCCTGGTCCCCTCCCCCTTGGGGGTGGGTTAGGGTGGGGGCTGAATTCGGCAGTGCCGCGATCTGCCGGATGCACCCTCGCCAGAGGGGTGCAGGACACTAAAGGCGATTTGGAATGCTGCGAGCTTCTCGCAGCTTTGACGAGCCGACCTTGTCGGCGGAAGGAATACCGGTCATCCGGATTACCTCACTCGATTACGCAGACCCGGAACCCCAGGTCAGAACTCTCGCATAGTAGACACGCCTCACGACGCCACGAGGCCAGCGCCCCGGGGGCCGGGCGTTCCACAGTGGCCCGGCCGCCCCGGCCGGAGCCTTTCGGGGAGGTACCGCGATGCTTGCGGGT
>JBBQTU010000181.1:0-8692 GCA_038213005.1 Tepidisphaerales bacterium
GTGCCCGTTTTTCCGGGCGGCCTGGCGATGTGGAGATCGGTGAGCCCCATTGAGCAGCAGCGGAGTAAGGACCGGCGCATCAATAACCGTCTGGTTCCAAAAGGCCAACCCCCTCCCAGCCTCCCCCAGAGGGGAGGAGTCAGAAAAGACGATCGCGCCATTCCTGCCAGTTATTGATGCGCCGACCCTAAGGACTCGCTGCCGCGAGACGGCAATTGCTACAAGCGAGGGCGCATGTGCCACGGGTGCGCTGCTGCTCAATGGGGCTGGATTCCTGGGTTGCCCAGGAAAATGGGCACGCCCCCGGCACCCACGTCCTGACACTTAGTTGGACATAATTATGGGCACGTGATAGCATCATTATTATGAAGCGGACTTCCCTGGTTCTCAACGACGCTGTTCTGGCAGACGTGCGCGGCATGGCGGAGGCGGATGGGGTGAGTCTGCGCGCGGAGATTGAGCTGCTTCTGCGCGAGGGGATGCGCGTGATCCATCGGGAGCGTGGAGCGAAAAGGTATCGGTTCCGACCCGTCATGGTGGATGGGGAAGGCGGGCCGGCTGTGGATGTCGCCGACCGCCGGCGGTTGCATGACTTCATGGAAGGCCGGCAGTCGTGACCGCAGTGGACACCAACATCCTGGTCTACGCGCATCGTCGGCAGTGTCCTGAACACGACCGGGCGCTCACGGTCTTGCGGCAGTTGGCCGAGGGGAAAGCCGCGTGGTGCATTGCCTGGCCTTGCATCTACGAGTTCGTGCGCGTCGTCACCCATTCGCAGGTGTTCAAACCGCCCTCTTCTATGAAAGAGGCGGTGGGTTTCGTGGACACGGTGGTCGCGTCTCCGTCTTTGCTGATGCTGGGCGATTCCGCCGAACACTGGGGATCGGCGAGGAAGTTGCTGCTCGATGGTGATGCCACGGGCAACCTTGTGTTTGACGCCCACATCGCTGCGATCCTGTCGGAACACGGCGTCACCCTGCTGTATACTCGCGATCGCGATTTCCGGAGATTCAGGGGAATAGAGGTGGTTGATCCGTTTGCAGAGGAGACGTAACCGCCGGCAAGGGGTTGCAGGGGCGCCTCAGGTGATTTCAGCGGCCTGGGCGTGCAGGCTCAGACCCAGCGCGGAGACCACCTTGAGAATGGTGTCAAAACTGGGAATGCGTTCGCCGGAAAGCGCTTTGTAGAGGCTTTCGCGGGAGAGCCCGGAATCCTTGGCGACCTGCGACATTCCCTTGGCACGGGCAATGTTTCCCAAGGCCTTGGCAATGAAACTCGCATCGCCGTTGGCCTCCGCGAGGCACGCTTCAAAATAGGCTGCCATTTCTTCCGGGGTCCGAAGATGCTCGGCAACGTCATAGCGGGATGTTTTGAGCTTATTCATCTGTCACCTAATCCGTTCTCGCCATACGCAGAGCGTTTCTGATGTCCTTCGCCTGCGTCCTCTTGTCGCCACCCGCCAAGAGAATGATCAACTCAAATCCGCGTTTAACGAAGTAAACTCGGTAACCAGGCCCATAATCGATGCGGAGTTCTGCGACGCCTTCGCCCACCGGCTTTGTGTCGCCGAGATTCCCGCCTATCAGTCGCTCGATTCTCGCTTGAACGCGCGCCCTGGCCTGAATGTCACGCAGGTCATCGAGCCAGCGGGCGAACGCTACGGTCTTGCGGACCTCAATCACACCACCTATTGTAGCCAACTGGCCACACGCAATCAACGACGGTGGAAGGGCGTAGAGGAAGGCTTGCCGTTTCCCTCGAACCGGCGGGCCGGGACCACGCGTTCAGGGCTGCGGCGCGGTCGTTGGGATCGTGGCCGGGGCGGGCTTGGTAGCAGCCGGGGCGGGCTTGGTCGATGGCATCTTCACCGGCTCGCCGGGGATGGGGGCCACTTGTACGGGCTGACCTGACTTGGCCTGTCGGATCTTGAGCTGAACGCGCAGGGACATGTTGTTGAGATCCGGGCGGGTTTGCTGGACTTCACGCAGTCGCAGCACGGCCCGTTGCCACTGGGCGACGGCGTCGTCCTTTCGGCTCAGGCGATAAAGAACATCGCCAAAGTGATCCATCACCACGGGATCGGGAGACGACGACTGCCCGACAGCCTTGCGGAGCCAGGGTTCGGCATCATCAAGGCGACCCTGTTTGTACAGAACCCAGCCGACACTGTCGAGAAACGACTGGTTGTCAGGCTCATCGGCCAGGGCCAGGCGGACGAGCTTTTCGGCACGCGGAAGGTCGCGGCCAGCGTCGGTGAGGTAATAGCCCAGGTCATTGGCGGCCGACACGTGGTTGGGATCGATGCTCAGCACCTGCTCGAGCACCTGCTCGGAGGTCTGCTTCTCGTCGATGCGGAGATAGAGATGCGAGAGGTAGTAGAGCAGGTCGGTGTCGTTGCCGGCCGAGGCTCGCAGATCGTCCAGCACGCGATGGGCCTGGGCGATGCGGTGCTGGGCGGCATAGATGTCGACCAGGCGCTCGGCGACTTCACGGTTTTCAGGATGACCCCCGCGATCTTTCTCAAGAAGGGCGACGAATTCGTTGAGGCGATTGCCCTCGACGAAGAGCGACTGGATGGCCATCAGGACTTCGGCGTTGTCGCTGTTGTCGGCGAACAATTCCAGCAGGGCCTTCTCGGCCAGATCGGTGCGACGGCTGCGCATCAGCAGCGAGGCCTGGAAGAGGCAGGCGCTGGGATTGGTGGGGTCGGCCGCGAGCCATGCCTTGAGCGTCCGCATGGCCCCGTTGGTCGATCCTCGCTCCATGTAGAAGCGAAGCAGCGCGGTGTAAGCGTCCTGGTACATCGGCGCGATCTTGACGACCTGCCACAGGGTCTGCTCGGCCTCCAGCGGCTTGCCGTCGAGCAGTTGGAGGCTGGCGTAGGCAGTCTGGACATCGGGCTGGTTACCGCCGAACTCCAGCGTTTTCTGAAGGAACCTGGCGGCGGCGGGGACATCCTTGTGGCCCAGGGCGGCCAGGCCGCGCAGTTCAGCGGCCAGGGCGGGCGAGCCGCCGAGTTCGGCCATGTGGGCGAGATTCTCAGATTGCTGCAGCTTGGTCTTGGTGTCCCAGTCGGGGCGGATCCAATAACTGTCCAGGAGCATGCGATACGCCGGCGGGAACGGCTTGCCGGTGCGCACCGCGCGCTCGAGCGACTGGCGGGAGAGCTCATCGCGGGCCCACATCGCCGCGACCCGGCTGACCCAGTACAGCCGGGCCGACTCGGCGAAGCTGTCGACCCGCATGCTCTGCAGTTCACGCAGGGTCAGGCGCTGCGTGCGACCCAGGCGCAGCAACTGCGCCATCATGCCGTTGTATTCGTTGAGGAACTGCGGGCGGGCGGCCAGGGCGGTGATCATCAGCCGGCCGGCATCCTGCATTCGCCCGGCCTGTGAGTAGAAGTCGTAGAGCCGCTTGACCACGGGCAGGTCGTAGTTGTTCACCTGAGCGACGCCGATGAGCTTGGCCTCGGCTTCACCCTTGCGACCGGCACTCACCAGAACATCGGATAGGGCAAAAGCGATGGACAGGTCGGCGGGCGTCTTGGCGTGAAGATCGGCGAGGCGGGCGATGACGGCATCTTGGCCGCCGCCTTTGGCATAAGCGTCGCGAAGGAGTTTGATGGACTGTTCGCTGGCGCGGAAACGGGAGACCGCGGCGGCGGCGGTGGTGCGCGCCTCGTCCGGGCGGCCCAGGTCAAGCAGGATCTGCACACGACGTCGCTCAAGCTCGAAGTTGCCCGGAGCGGCGTTGATGGCCTCGTCGTACGCCAGCAGGGCGGACTCAAGATCGCCCTGCCGCTCACAGATCTGCGCCAGGGGGCTGAAGATGACGTCGGGATGCAACATGAGTTGCTGTACCTCAACACTGGGGCGCGAGGTCGCAGCGTATGTCTCCAGTCGCGACAGGAGCTGGCGATAGCGGTCGGCGGCGGCGCGGTCGAATCCGCCGTCCTGCAATGCCCGGGCGAGGAGAAAATCAGCGATGACGGCGCGGTCGATGTCAGTGGCGTATTCGCGCGTGATCGTGGCCAGCCGCAGAGAGTGGATCGCCCCGGCGGTGTCGCCGGCGTCGAGTTGCGCGCGGCCGAGCTGCGACCAGGCGTCGAGCGACTCGGGCCGAAGCTCGGTAGCCCGCGTGAAGGCGCCCAGGCTGCGCTTCGGCGGGAGCGTGGTGGCAGCGCAAGCCTGGCCGAGGGCGTAGTTCACCTCATAGCTGTCGGGATCGAGCCGGGCGGCCTGTTCGAGCAGGTCGATGGCGATGAAGACCTGGTTGGACTGCATCGCCGCCCGCGCGCGGCCGTAGAGTTCCAGCGCCTCAAGCGAAGGCAAGGGGCGGGTGCTGGGGCGCGTTGCGGGCAGGACCGGGCGAGGCTCGATCTGCTCCAGGGGCAGCATCGCCGCCTGCTGTCCGCGGGCATCAACGCCGTGGCCGGGGCGGCCGGCGCTCTGGCAACCCAGCATCAGCAAAGGCGAAACCGCCAGGATGAGGGCGCGTCGTCTATTCATCGCCAGCCTTAGTTCCTTGGGACACAACAGCCTCGCAAGCTCCGCCGACAGGCCGGAGCAGGGACGGCGATCTCAGGTTGGCATCAGACTGGCGCACCACACTAGCCGCCTTGCCGTTACGGGATGACCTTGTTCAGTGGGTAGGTGATGATCCCGGTGGCGCCGGCGCGCTTCAGACGGGGGATCAGCTCACGCTCCTGCTTATCTTCCAGGATCACCTCAACGGCGACCCAGTTGCCATCGGCCAGGGCGCTGACGGTCGGGCTCTTCTCCGACGGGAGGAAGCCGACAATCTCGTTGAGGCTGGCCTTGGGGACGTTCATCTTCAGGCCCACCTTGCTGCGGGCCTCGATGGCGCCCTTGAGCAGCATGGCGATGTTTTCCAGCTTCTCACGCTTCCATGGGATTTCCCATGCGGCCTTGGAACAGACAAAACGGGTCGTGCTCCTGAGCAGGGTGTCGATGATCCGCAGGTTGTTGGCGCGGAGCGAGGAGCCGGTCTCGGTGCAGTCGACGATGGCGTCGATGATGCGAGCCTTGATCTCGGTGGTGCCCCAGGAGAACTCTACACGCACGGGGATGCCGCGCTGCTCGAAATACCGCTTGGTCACGTTGACCAGTTCGGTGGCGATGATGCCGTCCTTGAGGTCCTCGGGCTTCTGGATTTTGCTCTCCTCAGGCACGCACAGAACCCACTTGATCGGGTTGAGGCTGGCGCGGGAGTATTCCAGTTCGCAGATCTCGACGACATCTTTTTCGTTGCCGTTTTCGACGACCCAGTCGTGGCCGGTCAGTCCGGCGTCGATGGTGCCTTCGCAGACGTAGTGGCTGATCTCCTGGGCGCGAAAGAGCACCGCGGAGATCTTGTCGTCGTCGATGCGGGGGAAGACGCTGCGGTCTGCGATGCTGATGCGATAGCCAGCGCGGCCGAAGAGGTCCACGGTGGCGGCCTGGAGGCTGCCGCTGGGCAGGCCCAAACGAAGGGTGGATACGGGAAGTCGATCGGTTGTCATGTCAGGGTACTCCGGTCAGGTCGGCCACTCAGGCCTTGGCTTTGGCTTTTTTTGTCGCGTCACCGGCGGCCGGGGCGTTGTAGACCACGCGGCGCAGGCAGACGTAGAGATCGTGCAGTTCCTCAAGCTTCAGATGGTTCTCAATGAACTTCTGTGCCTCGGCAAGCGTGGACTTTTCGTCGACGGCGCCCTGAGCCTTCAGGTAGGCCAGCATGGTGTCGTCCAGCGGCATCGCGGCCTGCTCGAAACAGAACATGAGGATCGAACCTTCGAGGAAGGGGTTCATGCCCGGCAGGTCGCGGACGATCTGGCGTGCATCGGCCTTCTTGAGCGTGCCCAGGCGATCGAGGCTGAGGGTTCCCTCTTTCTCGAAGATGCCGTTGAGGAGCTGTACGATGATCGCGGCGCGTTTCTCCACCAGTGGATACTTCACGCCGATCATGGACTGCAATTCCAGTTCGGTGGCAACGCGGAGTTCGTTGAGGTCGACGAACTCGCGCTCGACGACTTTCACGGCTTCATCCGCCCGGGCATCGGGGGCATCAAAGGACATCGTGGCCCGCACCATGGCGCGGACCGGGTCAACCTTGGCCAGCGGATGCGGCTTGCCGTCCTTGAGCACGCGTTTGAGCAGGCTCTTGAGTTCGTCAGCGTATTTACCAGCGTTCTTCATAATCCGTGTCTACCTGTCGTTTTCCGGGTTGTCCGTGGTGTCCGGCTCATTGCCGGGCGCCGTTTCAGGAGACGGGGCTGGCTGCTCAGATGCACCAGCGTCCGATGCCGGCGCGTCGGAGCGCGGCTGACTGCCGGCCTGCTGCTGCCGCTCCAGTTCGATCATCCGCAGCGTCTCGAGGATCGCCATTTCCTTCTTCAGGCCTTCGTCCAGGTGGAACTTGAGAAACGGCACCTGGCGAATCTCCATGACTTTCGTCAGCCGCGTCCGCATCAGGCCCGCGGAATGCTTCAGCGCGTTCAGGGCGGCGGTCTGCTTGCCTTCGGATCCCATCACCGTCACATAGACGTCGGCGCTGGAGATGTCCTCGCTGACCTCGACGCGCGTGATGCTCGGAAGCCCGACCAGCCGGGGGTCATTCAACTCGCGCAGAATGACCATGGCCAGCTCGCGCTGGATCATGCTGGCAAGTCTTTCAGTGCGTCGGGACATAAGTCACAGCATTTCTATCTTGTAATCCAGCAGGTTCACCTGCGGGACTGTCTTCACAAAATCAACCAGCTTGCTCAGGGCGCCCTGAACGTATGCCGTCTCGTTGCTGACCATCGCGATTCCCAGCACCGACCGCTGATGCGCATCCAGCGAGCCGACCTCGGCGATCGACACATTATGGCCGTGGGCAATCCGGTCCTTGAGACTCAGGATCACCCGCCGCTTGTCTTTAAGACTCAGCGCGTCAGGAATCTCCAGCTCAATCTGCAGGACGCCAACAGTCATAGTTATTACAACGTTCTCTGGATCGTCTCCCGGATGTACGCCTCAAAGACGTCGCCGATCTTGATGTCATCGTAACCCGCGAGTTTCATACCACACTCAAAGCCCTGCTTGACTTCCTTGGCGTCGTCCTTGGCGCGACGGAGGGATTCAAGCATCAGGTCCTGCACCAGCACCGCGCCGTCGCGGAGCAGGCGGATCTTGCTGCCACGCTGGATATGGCCATCGATGACCATGCAGCCGGCGATGTTGCCGATCTTGCTGACCTTGAACACCTGACGGACTTCAGCCCGGCCGTGGTACTTCTCACGGATTTCAGGCTCAAGCATCCCGCTGGCGGCCAGGCGGAGATGATCCAGCAGTTCGTAGATCACGCGATACAGACGCACCTCGATGCGGCGCTGCTCGGCCAGTGCCCGGGCGGATTCGTCCGGCACCACGTTGAAGCCGATGATGACGGCCTTGGACGCGTCGGCGAGTTCAACGTCGCTCTCATTGATGGCGCCGACCGCCGCATGGATGACGTTGATTCGCACTTCGGCGTTCTGGGTCTCGACGACCGCCTTCTGCAGCGTTTCGACCGAGCCCTGGACGTCGCCCTTGATGATGAGGCGGATTTCCTTGAGGGTCTGAGCCGCCATGGACTGCAGGATGCTGTCCAGCGAAACGGCCGTCTTAGACGCCTGCTGTTCGGCACGGGCAAGGGTTTGCCGCTCTTCGGAGATCGCCTTGGCGCGGTCGATATCGCCGATCGCGTAGAAGTGATCGCCGCTCTTGGGCAGTTGGTTCAGACCGCTGACCACCACCGGCATCGACGCCGTGGCGCCCTCGATCCGATCCATGCGATCGTTGAGCACCTGACGCACGCGGCCGTAGGAATCGCCGCAGATCAGGATGTCGCCAGGGCTCAGCGTGCCGTCCTGTACCAGGACGGTCGCCACCGCACCCAGGCCTTCCTGCATGTGCGCTTCGATCACCGTGCCCCGTGAAGGAGCGGTCGGATCAGTCTTGAGCTCAAGCAGTTCCGACTGGTAGTCGAGCATCTCTATGAGCTCTTTGATACCTGTGCCGTTCTGGGCACTGGTTCGGATGACTTCGGTATCGCCGCCCCAC
The DNA here is from genome assembly GCA_038213005.1 of Tepidisphaerales bacterium. Lineage (GTDB taxonomy): Bacteria > Planctomycetota > Phycisphaerae > Tepidisphaerales > Tepidisphaeraceae > JBBQTU01. Next base: position 8,082 of record JBBQTU010000181.1, read on the forward strand.
TCAACGGGGTTGAGCCCTTCCTTAGCGAGTTGGCCCAGGACCATGTCCGGGTTGGCTTCAGCACGATCGATCTTGTTCATCGCGACGACGATCGGCACGCCGGCCGCCTTCGCGTGGTTGATGGACTCAACCGTCTGGGGCTGCACGCCTTCGACGGCCGACACCACCAGCACCACCACGTCGGTCATGTTCGCGCCGCGGGCACGCATGGACGTAAACGCCTGGTGTCCGGGCGTATCAATGAACGTCACTCGCCTCTTCTGCCCGCTCTCGGCGGTAATCTCCACCATCCACGCCGCCGTGTGCTGCGTGATGCCGCCGGCTTCGCCCGCCGCGACATTCGCGTTGCGGATCTTGTCCAGCAGGCTGGTCTTGCCGTGATCGACGTGACCGAGAATGGTCACGACCGGCGGCCGAGGCTGAAGGTTCCGATCCTCACTGGCCATCTGTACCTTGAACTCGCGCTCCAGAGCCTCTTCAAGCGTGGCCTCTTGCCTGATCTGAAGCTCGATCCCGTAGTCCAGCGCCAGCGTGGCGGCGACGGCATGATCCAGCGACTGGTTGATGCTGGCGAAAATGCCCAGGCGGATCAGCTTGCCCAGCACATCGTT
>JBBQTU010000182.1:0-8690 GCA_038213005.1 Tepidisphaerales bacterium
CCATCCGCAAACGGCGTTACGATCGCCGTCATCGCTCCGTGCAGCTTCAATGTCATGTGAGTCTCACTCAGTCGCAGGATTCCAAAGGATCATTGTCAAATCGACGAACCGTATTTCTCAACCAGTCGTTTCATCTCTGCCACCGCCTGCCGCAGGCCCGTGAATACCGCCCGGCTGATGATCGCATGGCCGATGTTCAGCTCTCGCATCCCAGGTAGCGCCGCCACAGCGATCACATTGCGATAGTTGAGCCCGTGTCCCGCGTGCAGCCGCATGCCCGCACTGCGGATCATCTCCCCAGCCGCATCCAGCAGCTCAAGCTGCGCCGCCCTCTTTGATTCTGGAGCGTTGGCATACTGGCCCGTGTGCAGCTCAACCGCGTCAAACCCCAGTTCATGCGCCAGGGCAATCTGCCGTTCATTTGGATCCAGAAACGCCGACACCACCACGCCCGCGTCGTGCAGTCGCCCCACCGCCGCCCGGCACGCCTCCAGGCTGGGCTGCAGGTCCAACCCACCCTCGGTCGTCACTTCCGCCCGCCGCTCCGGCACCAGCGTCGCCTGATCCGGCCGCAGCCCCACGGCGATGTCCACAATCCCCCCGGCCAGGCTCATTTCCAGATTCAGCTTGCAGTGGACCGTCTCCCGCAGCACCCTCACATCGCGGTCATTAATATGCCGCCGATCCTCACGCAGGTGCACGGTAATCCCATCGGCGCCGCCCAATTCCGCCTCTGCCGCTGCAGCGACGGGATCCGGCTCATAGGTCTGCCGGGCCTGCCGCAGCGTTGCCACGTGATCGATGTTGACGCCAAGTTCCACCATAGAGATTTCCCATTCTAAGTGCGCAGCTCTCTTTTTCAATTCCAGCCGGCATGTTACCGTGGCGAGCTCAAGAATATGAAACTCGACTGGCCATCATTCTCGCCCTCAAAAGATATCACCGTGCACCCGATGCTTCACACAGGCACGGCCCGCCTCGCCTGGCTGATCCTTACCCAGCGACTCACCGCCTCCGGACGATGGTTTGCGATCCCCACTCTGGTCTTCGGCGTCTATGGCGGCGTCTCCCTGCAGATTCAGGGATACATCGTCTTCTCCTATTTCTTCGCATTCTGGGCAATCGCCGCCGCCGCAATGCTCGCGCTGCGCCCCAAGGTCAAGCTCAATGCCCTCCTGGCGCCGCGCATCTGCGCAGGCGAGACGCTCCCCGTGGACGTAGAGATCGAGCAGCTCGGCCGCCTCTCGCAGATTGACCTGGTCGTCCTGCCCCATCGGCTCCCTCTGGCGGTCGATGCCGACCCCGACGGCGGCGCTGCAGTCCCGTCCCTGCGCCGAGGTCAGCGCACCCGCGTGCGCCTGGGCCTCAAGTGCAATAAACGCGGCGTCTACAAACTCCACGGCTTCCGCGTTGAGTGCGACTATCCCTTCGGCCTGCTCCGAGCCAGCCGCACCTTCGACGACACCCGTGCCCTGGTGGTCTATCCGCGGTTTCAGCCCGTAGGCCACATCACGCTCCCCACCGGCCGGCGACACCATCCCGGCGGCGTCACCATGGCCTCCAATCTCGGCGAATCCTTCGAGTTTGTCGGCGACCGCGAATTCCGCGACGGTGACAGCACTCACGATATCGACTGGCGCGCCACCGCCCGTCTGAGCCGGCCCATCGTCCGCGAGTATCGCGAAGAGTATTTCATGCGGGTTGCGGTCATCCTGGATACCTACGTCCAGCCCAAAGCCACGCCCCTTGAGCACGACAACTTCGAGCGGGCCGTTTCCGTCGCCGCCGGAGCATCCGACTACCTCGCCCGCCAGGATTACCTCGTCGATATCTTCGCCGCCGGACCCAACGTCTATCATCTCGCCGCCGGACGTTCCCTGGCCTACCTCGACCAGATTCTCGATATCCTCGCCTGCGTTGGCGAGAACGAGAATGAGCCCTTCGCCGTCGTCGAGCCCCAACTGATGGAGAACCTCGCCCAGATCACCACCGTCATCTGCGTCATGCTCGACTGGAACCCGCCCCGCCGCGATTTTGTCCGTAACATCGTCAGCAGCGGCTCGGCCACCAAGGTCATCATCGTCCGCGACAGTCCCTGCACCATGGATCCGTCAATGGACGGCAACCTGCTCGGCCGCGCTTCGATTGTCACCCGGCAGCAATATGAAATGGGGCTGGAGCGCCTATGACCCGCGCACAGCAGGCAACAGTCCTCGCAACAACCCGGCCCGCCTGGCGGCCGACTCTCTGGCTCCTCCTGGCGTCGATGACCGCCATGGCCGGGCTCTACACCTACACCCAGCAGCGACACATGGCCATCCCGCTGATGACCATCGCCATCGGCTTGAGCTATCTCATCCCCTATCGCCTCTCCCGCACAGGTCCCGCGCGATGGATCATCAGGGGATGCCTGCTCGCCATGCTCCTGCTTCTGGCCCCCGATCGCACCCAGATGCGCAGTTTCTGGTACGTCGACGAGGGAGTCACCTCCCTGCTTGGCATGCTCGCCGCCGCCGAACTCATGCTTCAGCACTGGCTCGGCCGGCCCGATGCGCCGCGGCAGGGCATCATGCTTGTGCTGTGTGCCGCCATCTTCGCCGCGTCCACCAACGCGCGCGAGCCCCGGCTCACCTACATCCTCGCCCCGCTCTTCGCACTTGCCGCCATCGGGTCGCTCCGCGTCTTCAGCCCGCAGCAGCAACAAGCGCCGACCACCGCCCCCCTGCGCCGAGGCATGAAATCCCGTCTCTTCAAGGGCGCTGCCGTGGCCTTCGCCCTCCTGGTCGGCTTCAGCACCGCCGCCTCGATTGAGTCCATGCGCAACCGCCTCAACCGAATCGGCGCCGAGTGGCTGATGAGCTTTGCCCCGCGAACCAGCGTCGGCATGTCCTCCTCCAGCCAGCTCAGCACCCGCTTCAACGTCACGCCATCGCTGACGCGGGCGCTGCGAATCCGCGGCACCCGCACCACCATGCACCTGCGGGGCATGGTGTTTGACACCTACGAAAGCGGCACCTGGCGGCCCAAGCTCGAACAGCGAATCATGGAATCGCTGCCCGTCGGGTTCATCCCTCCACCGCAGGCAAAGTTGTTCCAGATCGATCGCCTCGAAGACAACCTGAGCCTCCTGTATCTCCCACTCAATCTCGCCAGCCTGCAGGCGGATCAGAATGCCCGCGTCGATGTCGAACGCGGCCATCGCGGGGTCATCACGTGCACCCCCGAAGCCGGCGACGAGTGTGTCTACCAGGTCGCCCCGGGCGAAAGCCTCAATTCTCAAGGGCCGCTCTGTCGCCCGCTGACTCCAGATGAGCGGGCGGCATGCCTGCTGGTCCCGCCCCAGGTCGATCCAAAGGTGCGCGACCTCGCCCTCCCGCTCAAGAAGCCAAAGCCTCTGCAGACCATGGTCTCCATCGCCGCCTATCTCCAGGCAAATCATTCCTATTCGCTCAAGGCCGACATGGGCGAGGGCGATCCGATCAGTGTCTTTCTGCTCAACCCTAAGCGACCCGCCGCGCATTGCCAGTTCTTCGCTTCGTCCGTCGTAATGCTCTTGCGCTCCTGCGGCATCCCCGCCCGCTACATCACCGGCTATTACGCCCACGAACCCACCAGCGACGGTGGGCTGGTAGTGCGACAGCGCGACGGCCACGCCTGGGCCGAAGCCTGGATCGACGGCATCGGCTGGATGACCGTCGACGCCACCCCCGGCGGCGGCCAGCCCGGCTCGCGAGAGGAGGACGAAAGCGTCAGCAACTGGCAGAAATGGAGAGAATGGTTCAGCGACTCCTTCTCCACCATCAGTAACTTCCTCCGCAGGCTCAACTGGCGGCAGGTTGCCCTGGCCGGCGGTCTGGTCGCCCTGGTCGCATTGACCGTTCAGAGCATCCTCGCTGCACGCAAGCGCGTCCGCCCCCTCCCACCAACCCCATACGCCTTCCCCGGCGACGATCTCGAATCCCTGGCAATGGATTTCAACCGCTGGCTGGGCCGCATGGGCGAGACCCCGCTGGACAGCGCCACCTGGATGGAACACCTGACCTCGCAGGCTGAACAGACCTCCGCGCGCCGCCAGCACAAGAGGACGCAAGTGGATACGGCGCGAGACTTTGTTACCGCGTATAACTGCACGCGATTCGGCGACCCGACCGACCCGGCCGCCATCGCTCAACTGCGACAACTACTCGACAAAATGAAGGAGACATGATGAGTTTAGACGGAGAGTTTTCCCGCAAAGCGAAACTGATCGAAGACAACCTCGGCAAGGTGATCCAAGGCAAGTCCGAGCCAATCCGCCTCGTGCTGACCAGCCTTCTGGCATCGGCCCATGTGCTCCTGGAGGATGTGCCCGGCACCGGCAAGACCACGCTCGCCAAGGCCCTGGCCCAGTCCATCGACGGCCGATTCCGCCGCGTGCAGTTCACCCCCGATCTCCTCCCGGCAGACATCACCGGGTCCAGTTTCTACAACCCCACCGACGGCAGCTTCGAATTCCGCCCCGGTCCCGTCTTCGCCAACATTCTGCTCGCCGACGAGATCAACCGTACCTCCCCACGCACCCAGTCCGCCCTGCTTGAAGTGATGAGCGAAAACCAGGTAACCAGCGACGGCCAGAAGCGGGAACTGCCCAAGCCCTTCTTCGTCATCGCCACCCAGAACCCCATCGAATTCCACGGCACCTACCCGCTGCCCGAGGCCCAGCTCGACCGCTTCGGTGTCCGCCTCACCCTGGGCTATCCCGACCACGACAGCGAGATGCGCGTCCTGTTCGACCAGCACACGCACCATCCGCTCGAATCGCTCAAGCCCGTGATCACCCGCGACGAGCTGCTCGAGATGCAGCAGCAGGTCAAGAGCGTCCGCGTGGACGAGGCCATCGCCGACTACATCGTGCGCCTGATCCACACCACCCGCGCCGATGTCCGCCTGAAACTGGGCATCTCCCCCCGCGGCTCACTGGCCCTCTACCGCACCGCCCAGGCCCGCGCCGCCCTGAACGCCCGCAACTACGTCGTCCCCGAAGACATCCGCGAACTCGCCGTCTGCGTGCTCGCCCACCGAGTCGTCCTGGACACCAAGAGCCGCTACGGCGGCATCCGCAACGAGCAAGTCATCCAGGAATCCCTCGCCAGCGTCCCCGTGCCTCGGTAGTCACGAACTCATCCTCACATCCACGCTCGCCGCATGCGCATCCAACTGCTCCGCCAGCGACATCGCCCGGATCGCATCGGCATCGTGCGCCAGCCCCTCACGGCTGTATCGCTCCACGCTCGCACGCCGCAGAAACTCGTACACCGAGATCCCGCTGGAAAACCGCGCTGTGGTATTGGTCGGCAGGCAGTGGCTCGGACCGGCCACATAATCCCCCGCCGCCACCGCCGCATACGGCCCCACAAACACCGCCCCGCCATGGCGAAGCTGCTTCAGCACTGCTTCGTCATCCGCCGTCTGCAGATTCACATGCTCCGCCGCAAACCGGTTGGCCCACTCAATCGCCCCCTCCAGCGAAGCCGTCACAATAATCGCCGACCGCTCCGCCAGCGCCTTCTCGATCGCCTCAACCCGGTTGCGCAACTGCGTCTGTTTCAGCACCTCCGCCGCCACCGCCTCAGCGAGCTTGCGCGACGGCGTCATCAAAAACCCCGACCCCGGATCATGCTCCGCCTGTGCAATCAGGTCGGCCGCGATAAACTCCGCACGCCCTGTGTCATCCGCAATCGTCACGATCTCCGACGGCCCCAGATACCCATCAATCCCCACGCACCCTGCCACCGCCCGCTTGGCGAGTTGCACGTACGCATTGCCCGGCCCGACAATCTTGTCCACCGCGGGAATCGTCTGCGTCCCAAACGCCATCGCCGCAATCGCCGCCGCCCCGCCCGCCCGGTACACGTCCCTCAGCTCCAGTTCCTGGCACGCCGCCAACACCAGGTCGCTCCGCCCAAACCGGCTCGGCGGCGTACACACCACCACCCGCTTCACCCCGGCCACCTGCGCCGGCACCGACAACATGATCAGACTCGACGGATACGATGCCTTCCCACCTGGGAAATAGCACCCCGCACTGTCCAGCGGCAAAAACCGCAAACCAAGCTGCGCCCCCGCCCGCTCCAACATCGCCGGGTCGGCCGGCATGATGTGCTGCTGATATTCCCGCACCTGCGCAATCGACTGCCGGATCGCCCGCAGCAACTCCGCCGGCACACGCCCATGCGCCGCCTTCATCTCCTCAGCCTTCACCCGGATATCCCCGGCCGAAAACTCCGGATCATCAAACTTCCGGCACCAATGCACAATGGCCTCATCCCCGCGCTGAGCCACATCGGCAAGAATCTCCTGCACCGCCGCCGCCTGCTTCCCGCGCTCCCCCAGACACAACGCCAGGTCGCGCGGGTCCAGTCGCAACCGCGAAAGAAGTCCCTCAGCCACCTCGCGCTCGGCCGCGATCGAGTCATTTAGTATCCGGATCATCGCCAGAATGTACGGACCCCGGCACAACGGTTCAAGCTGAATGTGTTTGGGCGTCCGCGTTTACGCGGTTCGAGGACGCGGTTTTCAGGCCCCGTGCCCTCACTGGACTTTGAATTGACCTCAGGGTGAGATTGCTGGTGTTGAAAGAAGGCCCTTGCGTGGAGCGGCACCCGGCCATGGTGCGACCGTAGGCCGCTTCCATGTCGCGGGCCAAGGCCTGCGGCCGGGCTCTTATCCTTCCGGCGAGGCCAACTCCATCCACCTGCCGGCTGGATCGGCTTCAAGTTCCGCGTTCATAGACGACCTTCCCGTCGCGCAGGACGTCGAACAGAACGGAGGCGAAGTCGTGCCGGGCGGCCTCCAGCCGCGAAGGCGTGGTCACAAGCACATCCTTCGGCAGTGCCAGGTCGCGCAGTTCGCGATGGGCCTCCACCATAAGCTGGCGGCAATCGCTGCCCTCGGGCACAACCACCAGAAAATCCAAGTCGATATCGCGAGACATGGTCCCGCGCGCCGCCGATCCGAAAAGAAAGTTGCGCAGGGGGTTCAGCCGCCGGGTGAGTCGTTGCGTGGCATCGTCCAGGACCTGTTGCAGACCGGCCGCCATCGGTCCCGCCGGTGTCACAGCCGCGACGTTGAAACCACTCTGGCTCATACAACCCTTGTACCCCCAACCCTATCTGTCGCCATGCCGGAGCAGAGAGAACAGAGAAGCCGTGACGCCCTCGCCAGTCTCACCGATGACCCCGAGACCCGCCACTACCGGGTCCGGTATCTCAACAAAGACACCCCCACCGCCGACTACTCCGATCTCCTGGTGGTGACGGTGCCGGGGAAACGGTAGGAATGCGTAGGGTGGGTACGTACTCGAACCCACCTTTGCGAGGGTGGTCGCTCAAGGTGGGTCGGAGCATACCGACCCACGCTACGGACTACTCCGATGTCCTGGTGGTGACGGTGCCGGGGAATGTGTAGGGTGGGTACGTACTCGAACCCACCTTTGCGAGGGTGGTCGCTCGAGGTGGGTCGGAGCATACCGACCCACCCTACGGACTCGAACCCACCTTTGCGAGGGTGGTCGCTCGTGGTGGGTCGGAGCGTACCGACCCACCCTACGGACTTTCATGGGATTACGGACTATCGGATCCAGCCGTAGCGAAAGGCGGACTCGGTGGCGATTTTGGCGACTCCGGGCAGGAGAAAGTAGAGGGGCGGGTAGATGACCCAAACCCAAGTTCGTTCCCTGCGGATGATGCCGACGGCAGCTCGGATGCCAATGGCGAACGCGGCCCACCTGGCAGCGCTGTACTTCGGGACAACAGTGAAGCCGTCGGTGCTGCGCGTCTTCGGGAGGAACCAGAAGACAAAGACAGGAAGCATTGCGAGAACCAGCCACCAACCGTTGAACCTTGGAGCCCAGCGCCCCTTGGGTGACGAGGGCTCATAGTCCAGCGGCATTGGTTCACGTTTGTCTGAGAATTCCATCACGTTCTCCAATACAGGCCCGTGTGTTCACACCGACAGCACGCCATCATAGCCCATACTCGCGCCAGCGGCGCTCCACCAAGGCTTTCGTCGCCGCGTCCATTGCCAGTTCCTTCGGCCAGACGCGGACTTTGCCTTCTTCGGCCCACTTGGCAGTGGCGTCGAAACCAATCTTGCTGCCGGCGCCAAAGTCGGGGGTGGCGTGGTCCAGGATGTCGGTGGGACCGTAGGCCACTTCCATGTCGCGGGCCGGGTCGCAGTTGCTGAACAGGTGGAACAAAACATCCTGCTCGTTCTGCACATCCACGTGCTCGTCGACGACCACGATGAACTTGGTCAGGGCCATCTGCCCGGCACCCCAGATGGCGTGCATCACCCGCCGGGCCTGGAAGGGATACTCCTTACGGATTTTCACGTAGGCGCAGTTGTGGAAGACGCCGGAGATCGGCAGGCAATAGTCGATGATGTCGGGGATCAGCATCTTCAGGAGCGGCAGGAAAATCCGCTCGGTGGCCTTGCCGAGGTAGTAGTCTTCCATCGGGGGCTTGCCGACGATGGTGGCCGGGTAGATGGCGTTCTTGCGGTGGGTGATGGCGGTCACGTGGAAGGCGGGGAACCAGTGGGCGAGCGAGTAAAAGCCGGTGTGGTCGCCGAAGGGGCCTTCCATCAGTTTCTCGTGCGGATCGACGTAGCCCTCGATCACGATCTCGGAATTGGCCGGGACTTCCATGTCG
>JBBQTU010000183.1:0-8670 GCA_038213005.1 Tepidisphaerales bacterium
CGATAAAACTCATAAAACACAATGCACAAACGGGTGTGGGCCGCGGACCTGGGTTCCTTCGCCGGTATTTCCGGCCACGCCCCACCAATGCGACGCTATAGTCCGCGATAGACTTCGCGGCGATGACCGATGCGGACGACCTCGACGATCAGTTGGCGGTCGACGAGGCGATAGATAACTCGAAATACGCCGACGCGGATGCGCCACACGTCCGGGAAGCCAGCCATTTTAGTGCAACCGACGGGGCGCGGGTTGCTGGACAAAGCCTCGATTGCGGCAAACACCCTGCGCTGGTCGGGCGCTTCCAGGTCGCGCAATTCCCGACGGGCGGCCGGGCGAAACATGACGGAATAAGCCATGTCACAGCCCCAGTTCCTTTTTCACCTGGGCCAGCGGGATCAGCGGCTCTTTGCGTTTCAGGCGGTTGCGGACAATGGCCGCGTCGCTTTGCGTTTCAGCGTCGTAACGAGCCAGACGGTCCACCAGTCGGCGGAAATCGGACTCAGGCACTACCACGTAGGGTTTGCCAGAGAGTTTCAGAGTCGCAACGGCTGTAGCGGTCATGGTTCGCCTCATGCCCGATTGTAGCGGGCGGTCATGTCACTTTTTCTACTGACGCTTGGACAAGACGGTCTTTTCGTATTTGCGGACTTCGTCCAGCCAGGCGGCGCCGACGGGGACTTGTTGCTGCTGGCAGTATTCGTCCCAGACGGCGGCGAAGGGGAGGGTCTTGAGTTCTTCCAGGAGGGCGAGGCGGCCGGTGTAGTCGCCGGCGGCTTCGGTCTTGCGGAGGATTTCGGTCGGCTCGAGCAGGGCCAGGAGCAGGGCCTTATTCATGGCGCGGGTGCCGATCACCCAGGCGGCCAGGCGGTTGATGCTGGCGTCGAAGTAGTCCAGGCCGATGTGCACTCGAGAGAGGAATCCGCCGCGGACGATCTCGGCGGCCAGTTCGCGGAGATCATCCGACAGGATCACCACGTGGTCGCTGTCCCAGCGGACGCCGCGGCTGACGTGCAGCAGTAGCTGGGGGACATAGAGCATCATGGAACTGATCTTGTCGGCGATGGTCTCGGTGGGGTGGAAGTGCCCGGCGTCCAGGGTGAGCAGGGCCTTGTTCTTCACGGCGTAGCCCATGTAGAACTCGTGCGAGCCGACGGTGTAGCTTTCCACGCCGATGCCAAAGAGTTTGCACTCAACGGCGTCGAGGTGAAGTTTGGGGCTGATAGGCTTGGCGAGGATAGCATCCAGCGACTTGGTCAGGCGCTGGCGGGGGGCGAGGCGATCGACGGGAATGTCCTTGTAGCCGTCGGGAATCCAGATATTGGTCACGCAGGGAGTACCCAGGGCCTTGCCGAAGCTGGCGCCGATCTGGCGGCAGGCGATGCCGTGGCGGACCCAGAATTTGCGGATGCCTTCATCGGCGTTGGCGAGGGTCATGTTGCTGGCGGCCAGGGGGTGGGAGAAGAAGGACGGGTTGAAATCCAGGCCGAGCTTGCGGCTTTTCGCCCAGCTTACCCAGCGGGAAAAATGCTCGGGGGCCAGCTCATCGCGGTCGACCTTCTGGCCGTTGGTCTCGGCATAGATGGCGTGGAGGTTGGCGCGCTTGGTGCCGGGGATCATGGAAAAGGCCATGTCCAGGTCGGCGCGAAGTTCATCGGCGTTGCGGGCCTTGCCGGGATAGTTGCCGGTGGTAAGGGTTCCGCCGCCGGCGCCGCCGCCCTGGCCGGACTCGAAACCGGCGACATCGTCGCCCTGCCAGCAGTGGAGGGAGACGGGGATGGTGGCCAGCGCGGCGATCACCTTGTCGGTGTCGACGCCGCACGCGGCGTAAGAGGCCTTGGCAAGTTGATAGGCTTTATTGATAGACGTGGCGCTCATGAGTCTTCCCTTTCACCTGGTGCAATGGAGGCGATGCTGGCCTCGGGTGGGCAGACGATAATCGGCTGGTACGGATGCGGCAAGCCAGCCTTCGGCTGGAAGCACGAAATCCGAAGTTCGAAATCCGAAACAACCGGGAAAGTGGGGGGCGAGAGAGGGGACACGCAGAGGGCGGGAGGGGGCGAGGGCGAGAGACGGAGACAGAGTGAAGAACGTGACCCGTGATGCGGGCGCAGACACACAGGCGGGGCAGAGGCGCGGGTTGTTGGGGGGGCTTGCGCGTGCAGGTTTTTTTTGGAAGGCAACCAGACGTCTCGCCGAACGATTAAAAAAAGTACGGGCCGAATCAGGTCTGCTTCGGACACCCGTCGCGCCTAAACACCACACAATACAATACAGCGAAACTAATATTGGCATACAGGCAGGCGTATCGCATCTTCCCGTCACGGACCACCGACAAACCGCAATCAACACCCTCCGCACGGCCGAGGACGGGCTCAAATCCGCCATCCAGCAGGCCTTCGCCGCCTAGGATTACGACGCCGTCGATGAACTCACCTCCTGGATCAAAACTATCAAGCCCCTGCATTCCTCCGCCACCGCCCTCCGGCCTCCGTGGCGCACGTCTCACAAGGCCCTGCGGCCCCCCCCGCTTGACACCCGCTCGCGAAACCCGCGCATCTGCCCCGTCCTCGCGCCTCTCGACTGCTCCGCCATGGCCGATGGTCTTCAGTCTCCGTATCCCCGTGTCTCCATGTCCCCGTGTCGCGTCCTGGGCGTTTCGCCCTCCGAGTCCCGGCGCCCCCGTTTGACTCTGCCCGGCCCTTCCGTAAACTTTTACCCCGTTGTCCCGGTGGGCTGACCGCCGGTATTCTTTCGTTCAGATCCACACAAGAAGGAGTGATCCATGAGTCTCGGTATTGAAATGATCCAGGCGCGTCAGGTTCTCGATTCCCGCGGCAATCCCACCGTCGAAGTCGACGTCCTGCTCGATAACGGCATCGTCGGCCGGGCCGCTGTTCCCTCCGGCGCTTCTACCGGCGAGAACGAAGCCTGCGAGCTGCGCGACGGCGACAAGAAGAAGTACATGGGCAAGAGCGTCTACAAGGCCGTTGACAACGTCAACAGCAAGATCGCCCCGGAACTCATCGGCCTGGACCCCCGCGACCAGGAAGCCATCGATGCCCTGATGATCGAGATGGACGGCACGCCCAACAAGTCCAAGCTCGGCGCCAACGCCCTGCGGGGCGTTTCGATGGCCGTCGCCAAGGCCGCGGCCGAGGCTTCGGGCCTGCCCCTCTATCGCTACCTCGGCGGCACCGGCGCCCGCACGTTGCCGGTTCCGATGATGAACATCCTCAACGGCGGCAAGCACGCCGACAACAACGTCGACTTCCAGGAGTTCATGATTCAGCCCTGGGGCTTCGACAACTTCGAAGACGCCATGCGGGCCTGCGTCGAGATCTATCACAGCCTCAAGAAAGTGCTGCATGACAACAACATGAGCACCGCCGTCGGCGATGAGGGCGGTTTCGCCCCCAACCTCAAGGACAACGAAGACGCCCTGAAGGTCATCGGCGAAGCCACCGAAAAGGCCGGCTACAAGTTCGGCAAACAGATTTTCGTCGCCCTGGACCCCGCCGCCAGCGAACTGTGGGACAAGGCCAAGAAGGGCTACCGCTTCTTTAAGAGCAATCCCGACAAGGTCATCAGCCCCGAAGCCATGGCCGAATACTGGGCCAACTGGATCAGCAAGTACCCCATCCGCTCGCTCGAAGACGGCATGGCCGAGAACGACTGGGCCGGCTGGAAGAAGCTTACCGACATGGTCGGCAAGAAGACCCAGCTCGTCGGCGACGACCTGTTCGTCACCAACGTCAAGTTCCTGGAGAAGGGCATCGCCACCGGCACCGCCAACTCCATCCTGGTCAAGGTTAACCAGATCGGCACCCTCAGCGAGACATTCGCCGCCGTGAACCTCGCGATGCGCAGCGGCTACAGCGCCGTCCTCTCGCACCGCTCCGGCGAGACCGAAGACGCCACGATCGCCGACATCGCGGTTGCCACCAACTGCGGCCAGATCAAGACCGGCGCCCCCTGTCGCAGCGACCGCGTCGCCAAGTACAACCAGTTGATCCGCATCTCCGAGCAGCTCGGCGAAACCGCCGTCTACGGCTCGAAGTTCTGGAACAAGTAATTCCTCCAGTCGCGCACAGACCGCATACAGCGGGCGTCCCACAAGGACGCCCGCTGTTGTCATGGGCAGTCTGATACCTTGTATGTTTGAGAGTGTTATACTACTGTTGTACCGTGGATAGGAGTGTTGTATGTCGCCAGTGAAAGAACAACTGATGAGCAGGCTTAAGCTTCTCCCGGACACGCGGTTGAGCGAGGTTCTGGATTTTGTTGAGTTCCTTGCCTCCCGTGGACACGATATAGATGAGCCGCTCTTGAGGTTATCGGGAATCCTAAAGGCCACTTCACTATCCGCGGAGGCAATTGAAGCCGAGTTGTATGGGACTGGGGGCAACTGATGCCCCCAAGCGGCGTTTTCGTGGATACATGGGGCTGGCTGGCACTGGGCAGCGAGGCGGAATCCAGCCACGGTGAAGTTGTCGACCTCTTCCGCGAGGTGCGACGTGAGCGACGGCCATTATATACAAGTGACTATATTCTGGATGAGTTGATTACCCTTCTATTCCGACGCGAGCAGACCGACACGGCGGAGGGGTTTCTGGCGGGCTTGTGGAACGCGTCCGATCTGGGGCACTTGACCATCGAGCGCATCACGTCCAGGCGATTCTCCGTTGGGTTGGAACTCCGTCGCCGATACGCCGACAAACCCGATATCTCCTTCACAGACCTGACAACAATGGTCCTGATGCAGGAGTTGGGGTGTCAGCAAGTTGTGACGGCGGACTCGCACTTCTTAAAAGTGAACATGGGCTTTGTGTTGCTCCCGAGCAGACGGTAGCCAGATCAACCCGCTGGACGCCGAGCCATCTTGATCCGTCTATGCGGTTTGGAGGCAAGGCAATACAACGCGGCCAGACTCAATAAGAATGCCGCAGGTCCACAAAACACGAACAGTACCAAGACCGCGTCAGTGCGTCCGTCATCCAAGGCCCTCCCTAACTAATTCCGGAAAGCCCAGGAGTAACAGGAAGCACGTGGTCACCAGAGTAATACCTGCAAGCATTCGCGCGACTCGCAGGTATTGTCTGCCAGCATACAGTGCGCCAATCATGGCTACGGCCCACAGGGGAATGCCAAATCCAGAGTACAGGAATCCGAATGACGCGGGGAGAACGAGCAGGAGGATCACTCCTGCGAGACGGGGCGCACGTGCTACATCGTTCCGCCTTGAGGTGGTCCCAGTCGCAACAGGCGATGACGTCGACCTGGTCTGCGTAGATGATGCCTGAACTGGAACTGGGTCCATGACAGCAGGATACCCCCCGCCCTTCTGCAAAACGCAAGCTAAGTAGCGGCATTCATGAAAGCAGAATCGCCGACATCGCGGTTGCCACCAACTGCGGCCAGATCAAGACCGGCGCCCCCTGTCGCAGCGACCGCGTCGCCAAGTACAACCAACTGATCCGCATCTCCGAGCAACTCGGCGAAACCGCCGTCTACGGCTCGAAGTTCTGGAACAAGTAAGCCATCCGCTGAGGATAGCTGACGGTTTTCCATCATCGAAGGGCGTTCCATCAGGAACGCCCTTCGTGTCTTCCCAAGCCGGTCGATTCCACAACCGGCCGACGCGGTGCTATGTTGTGAAAGAATGCCTTGCGCGTCGCGGAAAACTCGCCATTTGCTCCAGCCCTGCGAATTTCGTGGGTACGCGTGCTGCCATCGCGTAACATCCCAACCAGTATTGGCCTTCCATCTCCTATGCATTCGGAGTTCGTACATGCTTCTACGCCATCACGTGAGTCTGATCGCAGTACTGGCCGTCGCGTCCGCCGCCAACGCGGCGATGTCCTTCAACCTTTCCGATGGGACAGAACTGGCGGCGATGCAGAGTTCAGATCCGGCGCTCTACACGCAGGTGCACAACGGTTTCGTGGCCGGAGCTGCGCTATGGTCTGCGCAGATCGCCAGCGCGATGACTGTGAACATCACCATCAATTTCAAGTCCCTTGGCACCAACATTCTTGGGCAGAGCTCAAAGGTGTCGCAGGATGTGACCTTCACCTCGGCCAAGACCGCGCTGGGAACCCACGCCACCAGCACCAATGACGCGGTGGCCGTGAGCCATTTGCCGACTGGTTCTCGCCTCAGGTTCTACACCAACCAAACGACACTGAACCCCAGCACGCGGTATCTCGACACCGGCAACGCCGCTTGGAATCAGCATCTGGACGTCTCCAACGCCAACGCCAAGGCGCTGGGCCTCCTGGATCCCCAGGCAACTGGCACCGACGGCTCCATCACTTTCGCCAGCGGCTTCACGTGGGATTTCACTCACTCCACGTCGATGTCGTCCTCGTCGATCGACTTCATTGGCGTGGCCGCTCACGAGATTGGCCATGCCCTTGGCTTCGACAGCGGCGTCGATACCGTCGACTATTGCTCATATCCCAACGGACCCTTGGCGGGGACCGACCTCGCAACCTACCGGGTCTTCTCGGTCCTTGACCTATATCGCCACAAGACCGGCGATGGGGGAGTGCTGGATTTCAGTACGGGATCAAGTTCCCTGGACGGCAGTGCCCCTTACCTCTCGCTCGACGGAGGCGTAACCAGCATTGGAGCGATGTCCACCGGCGACTACAACGGCACCGACAATCCAAAGTATCAGGCGAGTCACTGGCAGGAAAGCACAGGCTGGCTTATGAAACCTGCTGTCGGCTATGGCCAACTGACGGACATCTCGAGCCCCGATCTGGTCGCGATGGATGTGATTGGCTACACGCTTGTTCCTGAACCGGGGATTATTATCCTCGCCTTGGCGCCGTCGTTGTTGCTGCTTCGCCGCAGCAGGCGAACCTCGCCGCGAGACGTAGACGCCTGATTCCAAAGGGCCACCGATGATCGCCTCAGGTCTTCTGCGATGTCGAGCTGGCGGCCATCGCTTCATTTCCTGCGTGATGCCGATAGAATGGCAGCCTTGATCGGATGGTGCGCCCCGGCATGGACAAACAACCTGACGAGACAAAAAAGCCCGAGCCCACGCTGTTTGACGGGATTCCGGACACGGTGCCACAGACACCTGTTCAGACGCCTGCCGTGACAGCCGAGCCTGCGGAAGACTCTGCGACCCAGTCGATGCCCGCGTCTCCGGAGCCTCCTCCGACGCCTCCGGCACCGGTCCCTGCGGCACCCATGCTGCTGGCAGATGAACCGGCGGCGACTGCCTCGCTGGAAACCCCGGCCGAGCCTCACGACGCGCCGCCTCTAAGGACCGGCGCATCAATAACTGGCAGGAATGGCGCGATGATCTCTTCTTACTCCTCCACCTTGGGGGAGGCTGGGAGGGGGTTGGCCTCTCTGAGTCGGACTGTTGTTGATGCACCGGTCCTAACCGCCGTGACCGCCCCTGCGGAGCCGATGCCGGTGGTGGAAGAGCCGCAGCCGGCCGCCGCGCACGAAGTCCCGTCAACCCTCGACGAACCCGCATCGCCAACCCCCGTGTCCGCCGTCGCGGAAGAGGCGGACGTTGCAGCATCGTTCGCCGGAGATGTTTACGACCCGGCAGCCGCAGTCTCGGCCGAGCCGCCGCCCTTGGAACAGTCGTCGGAAACTAACCTGAGCAGCCCCGAGCCCGCAGAAGTCCCAGTGGAAGTCGCATCGATCCCGCCGACGCCGCCCGTGGCCAAGCCGCAGCCGTCCACCGGAGCCTGGTGGACGATTCCCATGATCTGCGTTGGCCTGATGATGGTGGCCTGTGCGCTGATCGTCGGGCAGGTTGAGATCAACCGACAGGTGGCGTGGCAGCGTAACAAGCTCAAGATCGATCTGGACTATCTGCAGGAGCAGATCAAACAGAACGAGGAGTTTCTCAAGCGGATTCAGACCGACCCGACCATGGCCGAGCGGCTGGCCCAGCGGCAGATGAAACAGGTGCGGGAAGGGTCTGCTATTCTGGACGTGCCGGGCCTTCCGCACCAGAACGACCGCAATCCGTTCCAGTTGACGACGATCCCTCCGCCGAAGCGGTTGGCGCCGTATCGGCCGAGCGGGGACCTGCTGACGACCCTGTTTGCCGATCAGCAGCGAGCCCTTGCGGCGATTGGGCTGGGGCTGCTACTGGTGGCTGTGGGGCTGGTGCTGGGCGGCCCGAACGAGCCGGACGAGCAGCAGAAGGTTCAGTAGTCATCGGGCACTTGCTCACCTCGCAGACATAGCAGTTGGCACAGCGTTTTCTTCGCATTGCGTCCCCCTTTTTACAGGCTTGCGCAGACGGTCTGGCCATCGTGGGCCAGTTGCATCGTTTCAGGGAGCAGCCGATTGGTCGCCTCATGAGCCAGCCCATGGGCGATGTGGGTGAAGAGCGTCTGCCTGGCGCCGATCCGCTGGGCGGCGGCGACGGCCTCGTCGAGCGAGAAGTGGGTCGTGTGGCGCTTCCACTGGAGCCCGTCGAGGACCAGCACATCGAGTCCCGCCAGCGGCGGAAAGGACTCTTCGGGGATGCGCGAGACGTCGGTGCAGTAGGCGATGTTACCAACCCGGAACCCCAGGACCGGCATGTCGCCGTGCAGCAGCCGGATGGGCGTCCATGTGACGCCGGCGATCGCGAACGGGCCTTCGATGAACTGCCGGACAAGGTGCGGGCGGAACAGTCGGCTG
>JBBQTU010000184.1:0-8605 GCA_038213005.1 Tepidisphaerales bacterium
GCGGATACTACAATCGAAGCCTACAGCCCAACGCGCAGCCGGCTTTCGGCCAGGTGCTAGGCCAGTCTGGGTGCTCATTGACAAGTGAATAACCGCCCCCTTCAGGTGCGTTGACCGCCCGGCCGCGCCCTCTCAATTTCAGCATTCAGCATTCAGCATTCAGCATTCAGCATTCAGCATTCAGCATTCAGCATTCAGCATTCAGCATTTCCGCCACCCCTAACAGAGGTCCGATAATGTCCGCTCTTGTTGGCGGTAGTTTCACGCTCTCGCTCCCCAAAATGAAACTTGCGCACCTGACCCCCTGACTCTCACGTAACTCCTGATCCCACAAGGCCCAGCGCCCCACCCCACCCCCTCCCCCAATAACCTGCGCATCTGCCAACGGCTTGGACCCTCTTTCCCATCCATGGTACCCTCCGCTGGCTCGCCGATGTTCGCGTGGACGCTGATATGAAAGACCAGGCAACGACAGAACCAGTCGCCATGAAGCCGGCCCATGCACGCCTGCCTTGGCCCCGGCATATCCACGGGGCCACCTGGGCGCTGCTGGGGCTACTTGCCGTCGGCCTGGGCGTCATCTGCGCGACGGTAGGGGACTACGGCATCTCCTGGGATGAGAACGTCCAGCGGGCCTATGGCGACGCCATTCTCCGCTACTTCGCTTCCGGCGGACAAGACAAGAGCTACAACAGCATCGGCCCTCTCCGGTTCTATGGCCCCACCTTCGAACTGCCAGTCGCGGCCATCTCGCACCTGTGGACCAACCATGTCTACATCGTCCGCCACGTTGCCACCGCGATCACCGCACTGCTGACCGTTCCGGCCCTGGTGCGGATCGGGCGGCACTTGGGCTCACGTTGGGCGGGCCTGCTGGGCGGCCTGGCCTTGGTCATGATGCCGATGTTCTACGGCCATGCTTTCGTCAACTCCAAGGATATCCCCTTCGCCTGTCTCTTTGCCTGGGTGATGGCTCTGATCCTGGAGCGATTCGCGACCGACCACTGGACATGGATGCGAACCGCTCTGTTCGGGCTGGTCCTTGGTCTAATGGCCGGCACCCGGCCGGGCGGTGCGGTGGCCGCCGCCATTCCGCTGACGGCCTTGTTCGCCTGGGGATCCTGTTTCACGGCGCCAGGCCGGCCGATTCCGTGGCGGCCGCGGTTCATGCGCGAACTGGCCCTCGCCGTGCTGATCGCCTGGGTCATCATGGTGCTGCCCTGGCCCTATGCCCACGAGAATCCACTGACTCATCCGGCCGAGGCGATGGCGTTTGCGATGCGCTTCCCGCGGGACTTCCTGATGCTCTTTGAAGGCAAGATCATCGTCAGCACCGCGCTACCCCGTTACTACCTCGCCAAGTACCTGCTGATCACCACGCCTCCGGTGCTTCTCGCCGGCGCGGCCGTCGGTCTCGCCGCCGGCATCCGTGAGCAACTCCGATCCCCGCGAGCCGCGCGATCGCAGGCGATATTCCTTCTGCAGGCGTGGCTGCTTCTGCCGATCCTCCTGTTCGCGATCAGGCCCCCCAATGTCTACGACGGCATCCGCCATTTCCTGTTCCTGCTTCCCGCCTTGGCGATGCTGCACGCACTGGGAGTCGCATGGGTGGTGTCAAAGACAACCGCCACGCTGGCCCGTAGCGCCATCATCGCCGGCACCGTGCTGATGACCCTGAGTCCCGCAATCTCGCTGGCGCGCCTGCACCCGTACCAGATGACCTATTTCAACAGCTTCGTCGGCGGAGTGGGCGGCGCGGGCGCCCGCTACGAGACCGACTACTGGCTCACCAGTTTCCGTGAGGCAATGGAGTGGGTGAATACCCAGGCCGTCAGAGAGCCCGGCCGCAGGTTCACCGTCCTGCTGGCCACCCGCCCAACCACCCTGGACACCGTCCAAGGCTTCAAGGCCGCGAACGTCGATGTCCGGGCAACCCCCAAGGGCACGCCGTCCGGCGATCGTCTCCCTGATGATGTGGACTACGCCATCCTCTCAACGCGAACCGGGCAAACGCCCTTCCGGGCTTCGCCGGTGGTTCATACCGTGCACCGAGACGGCGCCGTATTCTGCGTCGTTCGTGGCCGCGAAGTGCCGCGGTAGACGCGCCGTATCGCACCGCCCTGATTCCCGAGGCGTGCCCAGAAATCAGGGCAACGCGCCCGATGTCCGCTCGGATACCCGTTTCGCTGTTTCGAGTTTCCTCAGTTTCTCGCTTGTTTCGTATTTCGAGCTTCGTATTTCGTGCTTGCCCGAATCTGCGGGCACGCCCTGGTGCCCGCTTCTCCGCCGCGTCTCTACCCAGCGCCGCCCCCGGCCGTTACGATTCGAGCCAGTCATGTTTCGCAAGGCGTGCCAATACATCCTCTTTTTCCTCGTGCTCGTCCTGTTCGCCGTGCTGTTGCTCTGGCCGATCTGGAGGGTGCTGCGGGTCAGTCTGTTTGGGATCGCCCCGGCCGAGGGGTTCACCTTCGCCTACATCGCCAATGTCTTCATCGATCCCGGATTCCGCGAAGGCCTCATCAACAGCGCCATCATCGCCATCGGCACGACCCTGCTGTGCATGGCGATCAGCATCCCACTGGCCGTGCTGTCCGTGCGATATGACTTCCGCGGCAAGCAACTTCTCAGCGGCCTGCTGCTGGTGCCGCTGATCCTGCCCCCGTTTGTCGGCGCCATCGGCATGCGCCAGATCATCGGCCGCATGGGCGCACTCACCGGCCTGGCCCAGGACGTCGGCTGGGTCCAGCCAGGCACGCCCGTGGTGTGGCTGGGCTCCGCACGACTGCTGACGATCATGGTCGTCGAGGCCCTGTCGCTCTATCCGATCCTGTTTCTCAACGTGTCGGCCGCCCTGGCGAACCTCGACCCGGCCATGGAGCAGGCGGCCGCCAATCTCGGTGCCGGACGCTGGACGCGATTCCGTCGCATCACCCTGCCGCTGCTGCGGCCTGGCCTTTTCGCCGGCGGAACAATCGTCCTGATCTGGTCGTTCACGGAACTCGGCACGCCGCTGATGTTCGACTTCTACAAGGTCACGTCGGTCCAGGTGTTCCAGCGTCTCAGCCAGGTCGAAGGCTCGCCAATTCCCTATGCCCTGGTGGTCGTGATGCTGCTGGGCAGCACGCTGCTTTACCTGATCGGCAAGACGCTGCTGGGCCGCTCAATCGGCGCCGCGACGACTAAGGCATCCGTGCAGGCCACGCCCAGGCCGCTCACGGGCCTGGGCGGCTGGCTGGCTGGCGGGGCGTTCGCCGCCGTCATCGCCATGGCGCTGCTGCCGCATGTTGGCGTGATCCTGACGAGCTTCAGCGGCGTCGGGGCCTGGTATCAATCGGCGCTGCCCAAAGTCTTCACCGCCCAGCACTACATCAACGGTCTGGGACACGAACTGACGATCCCCTCGATCCAGAACAGCATCCTGTTCGCGCTGGCCAGCACTTCCATCGACGTGGTGGTCGGCCTGCTGATCGCCTGGCTGATCGTGCGATCGGATCTGCCCGGCCGGGGCCTGCTCGACTCCCTCAGCATGCTGCCGCTTGCGGTGCCAGGCCTCGTGCTGGCGTTTGGCTACCTGGCCATCAGCCTGCAATTCCAGGCGTGGTTCAAGGACAGTCCCAGCCTCCGCAATCTCTTTGACGTCAACAGGAATCCCACTGTGCTGCTCATCCTGGCGTATGCGATGCGACGGCTTCCCTACGTGGTGCGAAGCGCTGTGGCCGGGCTGCAGCAAACGCCGCGCGACCTGGAGCTCGCCGCCCGCAATCTTGGGGCTTCGCCGTTTGCCACGCTACGGCGCATCACCGTGCCGCTGATCGCCGCCAACCTGCTGGCCGGGGCGCTACTGGCCTTCGCGTTTGCGATGCTGGAAGTCAGCGACTCGCTGATCCTGGCGCAGAAACAGGCCTACTGGCCTATCACCAAGGCGATCTACGAACTGTTCCAGCGCCTCGGTGACGGCCCCTATGTCGCCAGCGCTCTGGGCGTGTGGGCGATGGCGCTACTGACTCTGACGATCCTGCTGGCGAGCGATCTGCTTGGCCGCCGCATGGGCGCGATTTTCAAAGTCTAGCTATTCTGAAATTCGAGGTATTTTTCCGTTCCCTCCAGCCGCTCATGACGATACTGTAGCAACTGAAGAATGCGGGGGCGGAACCGGAGAAATGGAACCGTAACCCCGACACCGATAAGGTGGCCAGCGACCTGCTTAACAAATGCTACATTAAGCCCTTGTGGCTATGCTTGTTGTCATTAAAGCATTGGTTCGCTGGCCTTCTTTCTGCGCACTCTCACCTGCATCGGAACGCTCTCGGATGTTCTGGCAGGCCGACGCCAACTGTCCAAGACCATGATCCGCCGGGTAGCAGACCACTTTGGCGTAAGTCCAGCCCTGTTTATTTAAATTGCCCGCCGGCCGACGCCGCCGACGCGACTGGCAGCGGCCGTCTCTGCGGTGGGAGGCAAGCTCACCACTGCACGGCAACCTTCAAAACGATCTTCCGCACTGGGCTTGGCCGGTCATTCACCGCCAGACACGGCATGTGGGCGTCTTCGGGATAAAAGATCGCGAAGTAGCCTGCGGGAACTTGCACCATGCTGCCGGTGCCTTCGTGGAACGCCACATCGCGCGCTGGATCGTAAGCCTCGCTCACGCGCAGCAGTGAGGTATTGGCCCAGCCCATGAGCTCCTCGCCCTGCACGATGTACTGGATGTCGATGTATCGCCGATGGGATTCCCACTTGCTCACCGACGCCAGACGGGTGGCATACCGCTGCGGCATGGCGATCAGACGTTCCCCGTCGATCAGGTGGCGTCCGTCCGGTAGCGACATAATGGCAGAGTCCGTTAGCAGCGACAAACCCGTTTTCAGCCCAAAATGAAGATTCGCATAGATGCCAGCGTTGTGGAGATGGTCGAAGATCATGCGTAATTCATCGCATTTTCTTGGAAAATTGCAAGATTAATATCTCCAGATGACGTTTTGCCGCAGCGGAGTTCGTGAAAACGACAATATGGCAGAGCCTGATGGGGGTGACGTAGGCGTGAATCAGAGTATCAGATCATAATATCCCTGTTATTCCGAATGTTTGCGCCTTCTTGTCGAAGCACACTCGGCTGTGGCCCGCGTCTTGCATTAGAGTTCAACGGTTACTGAGTGAGCTCGGTGAAAGCTAGCGCATTCGGGAGCGGACAAAAAAGCCCATTCTTCCCCCGATGTGTGGAGGGCTGTTAGCAGAATCCAACGCGAGCAGTCCTTGCACAGTCCCATTCGAGCCGTCCCCTGCCCAGGGACGGCTTTTTTCTTTATACTCCCCGCCAACTACCGCGAAAGACCTATGGCGTGTCCCCTCATTGGCGTAACCCGCGACAGCGACGGCCAGCCCGGCCCGACTGATTCTCACTTCGTCTTCTATGCCACCAGCGTGGAAAAGGCCGGTGGCCGGCCGGTCCCGATCCACTACAGCGACGACCTGGCGAGGATACCGAAGATTCTCGATGAACTCGACGGTATCATCTTCAGTGGTGGCGATGATCTGGACCCATCGCTCTACGGCCAGCCGTGGCATCCCAAAGCCAAGGCCGTGGATGCGCGGCGGCAGCGATTTGAACTGGCACTCCTGGCCGAGGCCGAACGCCGGCGGATGCCTGTGCTGGGCATCTGCCTGGGCATCCAATTGATGAACGTCCATCGTGGCGGAAGCCTGATCCAGTTCCTGCCGGATGCCCCGCGAGAGAATCCCCTCGAACACCGCAAGCTCGAAGCCACGCTGCGGCGCCATGATGTGAACCTCTTGCCGGACTCGCTGCTCGCGGGCGCCGTCGCAGCGACACATCTTTCGGTGAACACCTATCACAAGCAGGCGATCGCCCGGTTGGGCCGCGGCCTGCGGGTGGTGGCCGAGGCGCCCGACGGAATCATCGAGGCGGTGGAGGACGCCAGCCTGCCCCTGTTTTGCGGGGTGCAGTGGCATCCCGAACGCCTGCATGACGAGCCAGGGCATCTGGCAATCTTCAGAATGCTGGTGGATCAGGCTGGAAAATAGGGGATCGGCAGGGTCTCAAGGGGGCGGCACTTAGCAAAGCGCGTGCGAACGCCCAAGATGAGTCCGCCGGTTTGTTTAATAATATAAGTGCCTGCAAACAAAAAACTTATAACCGGTGTCGCCGACGCTTTCTTGCCCAAGTCTTACGTTGACTTCTGCGGGTCAGCCGATGTATAGTCGCTGGTTGCGGCCGAGTCAGAGGCCGGGTCGACGGATTGCAAAATTGACTTCACAGCACTCGGCTTTGATGCCGTGGCGCAACTTCCGGACGGGGCATAGGAGCCACCCTCCGGAAGTTTTGTTTTTGGACTCCACCGATATAATCCGCCTCCACATGCAAGAGCAGCGACGATCGCAGTTCACCGGGCGGGTTCTGAGCAATCTCTGGCTCTGTCGAGACCATCACCGCCTCACGTTGCACCTGCCAAGTTTCCCGCCGAGTTGCCCTGGGCAATTCGTGCAGATCGCCTGCCGCGACGTAGGCCTGAACTACGTGCCAGCGCACGACTTCGCCTGGGAGCCGGGACAGACGATCCAAGTCGAGGGAATGGAACTGCAAGGGCCGCTGTCACTGCTTCGCAAGCCCTTCTCCATCGCCGGCCGCCGTGATCTGCCCGGCGGCGTCGAGCTGGACATTATTCACCGCACGGTCGGCACCGGCACAACGTGGATGAGCGGCGTGAAGGTGGGGGATCTGGTCAACCTCGCTGGTCCGCTGGGCAACGGCTTCCCGCTCCCGCAGCAGGATCAGGTTGCCGTGCTACTGGGCGGTGGCGTGGGCATCCCGCCGATGATCTACTTTGCGTCTCACCTCGTTGGCCGAAAGACCGTGGCGTTTGCCGGGTCGCTTACCCGCGACCTGCTTCCTCTGACCGTAACCGCCGATGCCCCGGGCGCCAGCCCCGATGCCGTGACGCCTCTCTACAACGTGCAGGAATTCGCCCAATACGGCACCCCGGCCATCATCTGCACCGACGATGGCAGCTTCGGCTTCCGCGGCCTGGTCACCCAGGCGCTGGAGAGCTACCTCGACCGCTATTTCGCCGACATCCCCTCCAGGGTGGTCGTCTACACCTGTGGCCCGGAGGGAATGATGCGCCGGGTGGCCGACATCGCTCGCCAGCGAAACATCCAGTGCTTCGTCTCGGTCGAGCGCGCCATGGCCTGCGGCATGGGAACCTGTCAGAGCTGCGTCATCAAAGTGAAGAACCCCGCCCCCGCGGCTGAGCGGGATTGGGTCTACAAGCTGGCCTGCACAGATGGGCCGATTTTCGACGCGTCCGTACTGGTGTGGTAGGCGCTCGCTTCGGACAGAAGCGAATTATCTCGCCTATCTTTCAGACCACACGTACTGCTGTTGCCGCCCATTGATCCGCCACTTCCGCGGACAGGTGCTGTCCAGCCAATCCAGCGGCTCGGCGAGTTCCTGAGCCCCCGCCGCGGCGGTAAACGCCTCGCGCAAGGCCTCTCGCTGCTGCGGGCCGATCGCCTGTGCGTCGGCCGAGACGAATAGCGGCGTGCCGCTGCGAGCCAGCACGTCCAGCCACTGCCGCCCGAGATGCCAGGGAATCTGCTGTGTGATCGCCGCGCAGTCGGCGTCGACCGCGAAGAACGCACCGTGCTGCGGCATGCGGAAGGCCAGGGTATTCACGCCCATCTTGCGCGTGCGTTCCCATTCCCGCCCGCTGGTGTCATCGCCCGTACGCTGCAGTTCGACCAGCCCGGCCGCCAGATGGCCGATGGTGTTGCAGCCCAGCACCAGCGTATCGCCGGCACCGCCACGGATGGCGCGGTAGAGGGCGAGGATGATCTCGGCCGTCGTGCGGCCGCGGTCGGCGAAGCACCAGCCATCGGCCGTCATGCGGTCGGCCATCTGGAAACCCCAAATCCCGCAGAGGTCATAGGTCGTGTAATCGTGCTTGATCAGTTCATAGCCCCAGTCGGTGAGCCGGCGCATGTCGGCGGCGACGAGGTCGAGAACCTCCGGGACGCTGGGGTCCAGGATGGTATCGCGGAACAGGCCGCCGAAACGATCGGCCGGGAATCGCCATGCCTGGGGGACATCCTGCCGCGTGAACAGCGGACGAACCCAGATTCCGGGACGGGTGCCCAGTTCCTTCATCCCGCGAGCCAGGCCAGCCATGTCGGGGAACTTCTGGTTGCCGGCATCCCACGGGCCGCCGTTGAAGCCCTCGCCGTGGGCGGTCTGCCAGCCGTCGTCGATCACCATGAATGGACGGTTATCGCCGCGCGGCGACAGCGACGCGATCAGCTCAGCGTCGGCCAGGATCTGCTGGTGCGAGCTGCTGCCGTAGGCGTAGTACCAGTTGTTGCCGCCGTAGACCGGCTGGGCCGGCATCCGTGGACGCTCGCAGAGCATGCGGCACAGCGCACGGGCTGCCTGAAAGGGAGATTCGCCGGGCTCGCCCGGGCGTTTCAAGACGTCGGCCGCCACCAGCGTGCGCGCGCCCAGAAGCACGCCCGTGCCGCCGCTGCGGACATCGAGCACGAGGGTGATGCCCTCACCATCGACCTGCCAGTGGCACAGAGCCCCAGCGCCCGT
>JBBQTU010000185.1:0-8502 GCA_038213005.1 Tepidisphaerales bacterium
TCCCTGCTCCCCAGCCTCGGCTACAACGGCGTGCCGCCCTTCAAGCAGGTCCTCACCCACGGTTTCATCGTCAAACCCGATGGCACCAAAGTCTCTAAGAGCGACAAGGAATACGTCACCGCCGTCCAGGAGATCAACCGCCACGGCGCTGATGTCCTGCGGCTCTGGTGCTCCAGCGTCGACTACCAGGGCGACATCCAGGCCAGCCCGAAACTCATCCAGGAATTCGGCGACAAGTACCGCAAGATCCGCAACACCCTGCGCTACATGCTGTCGAATCTCTACGACTTCGACCCGGCCACGGACACCCAGGAAATCCCCCTGCGCAGCCTCGATGCGTGGATCCTCTCCCAGCTCGACCAGCTCATCGTCGATGTCACCCAGGCCTACGACACCTATACCCTGCATCGCGCCTTCCGCCTGCTGCATGACTTCTGCGCGGTGCAGTTCAGCTCCGTCTACGGCAACGCAATGAAGGACCGCCTCTATTGCGAAACGCCCAGCTCGCCCATCCGCAGGCGATGCCAGACCACCATGCACCGGATCGTTGTCGCCGTGACAAAGATGCTCGCGCCCATGATCGTCTACACCGCCGACGAAGCATGGGAATACATCCAGCACAAGCCCGCCGGCGAGGCCAATCTCGCCAGCATCCACCTCTCCAGTTGGCCCAAGCCCTCCGGCCAGGTAGTCCGTCAGGAGCAGCAGGAGGAGTGGAAGATGCTCATGGAACTGCGCGATGTGGCCTTGCAGCAACTGGACACCCTCAAAAAGGAAAAGGGCCTGAACAAGGCCTCCGAAGCCGAGATCGTCTACGAGATCGACGACGACGAGATGCGCCGCCACCTGCAGGAATACGGCCCCGACCTCGAAGACCTCGTCGGAGCCGGCCACCACACCTTCGCCGAAGCCCCGGCCGCTCACCCCCCAGTGCGAGTAAAGATCCTAGACCGCCGCGAGCAATACCCAGCCTGCGCCCGAAGTTGGAAACGCCGCCCCGACGTAGGCGAAGACCCGGCCTATCCCGATCTCTCCCTGCGGGATGCCGCCGCGATGAAAGCAAGAGCCTGATCGCTGGGTGACATGCCGCGCAACGCCGCAGCCGCCGTTAAGGACCGGCGCATCCATAACTGGCAGGACTGGCGCGATGATCTCTTCTTACTCCTCCCCCCTGCCGGAGGCTGGCAGTCGGGCTTGATGTAAAGTGGTAACCGGGGTCTTACTCCTCCCCCTTGGGGGCAATACTGTCCGGGATTCTTGGCGAGCCTGAGCAGTGACAGAGGATACGGCAGTTATTGTGGCGTGCATGGCAAGCAGACGCGCATGCCGCGGGCTCGCAGCGCGCAGCATGAAGGCCGCGGCCGAGGTGCCCAACATCTCACCTCGGCAACTGTTGAACAAGAATTCCCCGAAAAACGGGCACGCCTCGCAGCGCTGCGGTATCTTGACAGAATTGGCGGGGCGTCATAAAATTGCGGGGCTATATTTTTCGGGGGTTATGTCCAACGCCCGAAGCAAAAAACGCGGATCGTTCTCTGAAAGGAGTTGGTTTCGGTGGCAAGCAAAAAGTCCAACAAGAAACCCTCTGCACCTGTGAAAAAGAGTACGATCAAGGCACCCAAGGCAAAGGCCAAGGTGGTCGTCATGCCCAAAGCAAAGGCCAATGTACCCGTCATGCCCAAGGCTAAGGCCAAGGTAGCCGCCATGCCCAAGGCGAAGGTCGTCGTTCGTAAGCCAGTCGCCGCACAAAGACCCGCTATTGCGAAGAAAACCATTCCCGTCAAGATCGCCCAGCCGACGATAGCCGCAAAGCCGAAGAAGGCCGCGAAAGCGGTCGTGGCCGTCAAGCCGGTTGCTCCGGTTGTCGCCGCCCGTCCCGGCAAGAACCCGGCTGGGCTGAGCACCAAGGCGATGGAACAGTATCGCCAGATGCTTCTGACCAAGCGGCATGAACTGCTCGGCGACGTGTCGTCCATGGAAGATGAGGCCCTGCGTAATTCCGGACAGTCCAACCTGTCCAACCTGCCAATCCACATGGCCGACATGGGCACGGACAACTACGAGCAGGAGTTTACGCTCGGGCTGGTGGAGAAAGACCGCAACCTGCTGCGGGATATCAATACCGCCCTGGCGAAGATCAACGCCGGCACCTATGGCATCTGCGAAGGCACCAATAAGCTGATCGCCAAGCCGCGGCTGGATGCTCAGCCTTGGGCAAGGTTTTCCATCGAGCACGCCCGGGCGTTGGAACAGCGCCGCATGAGGGCTTGAGGATATCGTGGCCCCACGACGCCATCTGAGTTTGCCTTCGTCCTCCGCGCTGGCGCGGCTGGGGACCACTTTTGCCATCGGGCTGATCGCCGATCTCTGGACCAAGAAACTCGCGGTCGATCGACTGGCCGAACCAGCGGCCGACTATGCGTGCATCCCCGGCTGGCTCCATTTCACCTACGTTGAAAACTTCGGTGCCGTCTTCGGCGCCGGTCAGGGCTTCCGCTGGTTCTTCGTCGGCGTTTCGGTGGTCGCCATCGGCGCCGTCGTGTGGATGTTCCTCGAATCCGGCCGACGACGCCTCTATCAGATTCTTCTGGGGATGCTGCTCGCGGGCATCATCGGCAATCTCTATGACCGCATGGTGTTTGGATATGTCCGCGACATGATCCACGCCCTGCCGCAATGGCCCAAGGCGTTCCCATGGGTATTCAACGTCGCCGATTCGCTGCTGTGCGTCAGCATCGGCGCTCTGATGATCTACGGGTTTGTTTTCCCCGATCGTCCGCGCGATGCTAGTGACGCTGGCGGCCGCTGAACGGTACAATCCCCCGGCGGGCTTCATGATTCTTCAACCGCTGGAAACCTGGATGCGGCAGGCAATGGAACTGGCCAGGCTCGGCCGGGGCCGGGTCGAGCCCAATCCCATGGTCGGCTGCGTGATCGTCAAGGCCGGCCGGGTCATCGGCAAGGGCTATCACGCCGCATTCGGCCAGCCCCACGCCGAACCCAGTGCCCTGGCGGCATGCACGCAGTCGCCTGCCGGCGCGGCGGCAATCGTCACCCTTGAGCCGTGCTGCCACACCAATAAGAAGACCCCGCCGTGCGTCCCGACCCTCATCGCCGCAGGCATCTCGCATGTCATCGTCGGCACACTCGACCCGAACCCCGCAGTCTCGGGCAGCGGCATCGCCCAGCTTCGCGCGGCCGGGGTGCAGGTGACCTGGGGCATTCTCGAACCGCCGTGCCGCCAGTTGATCGCGCCCTGGGTGGCGGTTACGCAATTGCGGCGGCCCTACATCACGCTGAAATGGGCCGAGTCGGCCGACGGTCTGGTCGCGGGGAGCCACGGCCGGCCGGTGCACATCAGTAGCCCGGCCGCGACGGCCGCCGTCCACAGGCTGCGCTCGATGTGCGACGGGATCCTCGTGGGCATCAACACGGTCCTTGCCGATGACCCGATGCTCACGGCTCGCGATGTCGCCCTCCCGCCCGCCGCGAGCCCTCGCTCGCTGACCCGGATCATCCTGGACCGCAACCTGCGCATGCCGCTGACCTCTCGTCTGGTTCAGTCGGCCGGGCAGTGGCCCGCGCTGGTCTTCTGCAGCCATCCAGCATCGACCACCGTGGCGGCCGACTCGCTACGAGCAAAACAGGTCATGATCGAGGCAGCCCCGCTGGACGCCACCGGCCAGCTCGACCTGAAGTACATAATGACGAGCCTGGTCCAGCGACAGATAACGCACGTCCTTGTTGAGTGCGGCCCGACACTGGCGCGTGCCTTTGTGGCGGCCAACCTCGCCGATCGCGCCTGGGTCATCCGCTCGCCACGACCGATCGGGGAGGCGGATGCCCCCCATGCCGCCACCATGCCCTGGCCGTGTACCGCCCGACGAGCCCTGGATGGTGACGAGCTTAGCGAACATCTCAATCCCACCGGCGGTGCGTTTTTTGCCGCCGAAGCCTCCAATGACCTGCCGGACTGACGGTCATCCATTGAATCCACAGAAATGACCGCTACTCTTTACTAACCACCGCATGGATGACGTGTCCAAACATGCAGAAGCCAGGCAGGCGCGCGACGGCAGCGCGAATGCTCCTGCGCCGACAGATGCCGAGCTCGTTGGGCAAGTCATTGCCGGCAAACGGGATGCGTTCGATGAGCTGATCCGGCGATACCAGAAGCTGGCGGTCGGGGTGTCTTACCGGCTGCTGGGCAACAGTCAGGATGCCCTGGAAGTGACTCAGGATGCCTTTCTGAAGGCTTATTCGAGTCTGCCGACATTGCAGCAGCACGCGGCGTTCAAGGGATGGTTGATGCGGATCGTGTCGAACCTTTCGCTCAACAAGCGGCGGGGACGACGGAAAACGAGCCTGCTGCCGACCGACGACTTGCTGACGGGCAATGATGGGGCTGGGCAAGCTGGGGCAACCAGCGGCTGGATGGCCAAGGACCCCGACCCCGGCCACGCGATGGAGAGCAAGGAACTGGGAGAGCGTCTGGCGGCCGCGTTGGAAAGGCTGCCGGATAAGCAGCGTCTGGCGTTGACGCTCTTCACCGTGCAGGAGTTGCCGCAGAAGGAAGTGGCCGAGATTCTGGAGTGTAGTGTGGAAGCCGTGAAGTGGCATGTGTTCCAGGCGAGGAAGAAGTTGCGTGAGATGCTGAAGGAAGACCTGCTGGAACAGTGAGCTGAACCATGATCGACGAGAACCTTCAATTCGCGCTAAGCCAGTACACCGATGGCACCCTCGCCGAAGGCGAGCGGGCGGCCGTCGAGCAACTGCTGGCGCACAACGCCGAAGCCCGGCAGACACTGGACGAGTATCGTCGCATCAGCATGTTGCTTGGCGCGTCGATCCCGCCGCTGCCAAGCGTGGATTGGCCCCAGTTGACGCAGCGGATCAGCCGCGCGATCGATCGCAGTCATTCGATCCCGGGTTCGGCGGCCATCGCGGCAGAGCAGGCGGCGAGCGGAACCTATTCGATGGGATGGGGACGGCGACCGTGGATGTTCGCGATGGCAGCATCGCTGCTGATCGCAAGCGGCATCGTGTGGCTCTCTCGTCCGCAGACCGGCAACGTACAACCGACCTACGCAACGGCCAACCCATCGGTCGTGATCGAGCCCGTACGTGTCGCCCAAGTCGCGGAGATTCGCGTCCTTCAAGGGGAGATCGCCACTGGCCCGGCCGTCGTGGAGGTCAGCGTCGGTCCATCAGGAAGGGTCGAGCAGGCATCGCTGTGGCAACTCTATCCTGAGGTCGCCGAGCGTCCTGCCGGCATCAGCATCGCCGGCGGCCCGGGCCTGATCCAACGGGATGAGCCTTACGCCGCCTACTAAGACGGCGTGCGATCCCAGTCCCAGCGCGCACGATCCTCTTTGTACAGCAATTATCCTATTTCTTCTTTTTCCAGAAAGAATAGCTCACGCAGAGACGCAGAGAAAGCAAAACATTGTTTGTCCTCTCTGCGTCTCTGCGTGAGAAATGCCTTGGGTTGCGGGCGAAGCCCCCGCCATGATTAGGCTGCCTCGCCGCGAACCGGCCGTTACTCGGGCTGAACCGCAGGCGCTTCTGGCTGCGTCTCAGGCGTTGCTGTTTCCGGCTGGACCGGCGTCACCGGTGCCGGCGCCGGTGCAGGCGCCTGGCCGATGTTCAGCGGAGCGGGCAACTCCGGCAGCTTGGCCTCGGGCGCCAGCGCGAGGCGAATCGTCTTGGCCTCGGCGACATAGCCGTCGGCCTCGTCGAAGTAGCTCTTGGCCTTGGCGGCGTCGCCCTTGGCCTTTTCGTTATTCCCCATATCGCGAGCGACTTCGCTGGCGGACAGCAGGGTCATCATCCGCCCCACCGCTACCGTCTGCTTGATATCCCCCGCCCCTGACTGCAGCAGTTGGTCCAGCGCGCTCAGATTCTCGTCGGCTCTCTTCAGCGAAGCAGCGGCTTTGCCGGCGGCTTCCTTCTGGTCGGTCGCAATCTGCTTGGCAGCGGGCAGGTCGGTCGGCACGGAATAGTTCACCCGGCCGGCAGTCGATGCCAGTTCGTTCAGCGCGCCCTCGCGAGTTTTGAGTAGACTGGCCTGATCGGCGTACACCCGAGCCAGGGAGTAATCGGCCACCGCCTCGTTGGCTTTCAGGCTGTTGGGACTGAAGGTGCCCTGCATCGCTTTGAAGACAACCTCCTGGCTGGTGCCACGCGAACCGGCTAACAAGTCGCCAGCGCGCTTGGCAGCCAAAGCCGAGGCCGCACTCGCCTCATGAGCGCTGTCGACAGCGCCCTTGAAAGCGATTTCGCTCTTGCCGATTTCCTTCTCGCCGTCGCGGCCCACGGCTTCGATATCCTTAACCGTCGTCACGAGGTTTACGCGATTGCGTTCGGGCGACTTGCCAATCAGCGTCTCGGCAATCTTCGTCCGGGTTCCCTTCTCCGTTCCAATGGCATCCCAACCTTCGTTGAGCTTGGCCTTCAATGAATCCACCTGCGCAACCGAGGCCGTCAGCACAGTCTTCTGTTCCTGAGCGACCGCAAGGTCCTGCTGCAGCGGAACCAGTTTCGCCTGCGCCAACTC
Source organism: Tepidisphaerales bacterium (assembly GCA_038213005.1). GTDB lineage: Bacteria > Planctomycetota > Phycisphaerae > Tepidisphaerales > Tepidisphaeraceae > JBBQTU01. The sequence continues at coordinate 6,557 of JBBQTU010000185.1, forward strand.
GATCTTCACCGCTGTGTCCGAGGCCTGCTTGGTGGCGTCGGCCGCCTGCTTGTAGGCGTCCACCGCAGGCTGTCCCTTGAGGTCCCTGGCACGCGCTTGGGCATCTTGGGACTTCTGCGACAGTTGCTGCTGCTCGACCTTCAGCTCGGCAACCTGTTTCTCGACAGTGCCGATGTCGGCGTTGAGCTTTTCGATGTTCGCTTCAACTGCGGTCAGCGTCGGCATATCGACACCGGCGACTGTGTGGGTCATCTTGTCCGAAGCGCCGCGGATACTGCCGATCACTTCGTCGGCTTTGAGCAGACTCGGGGCCGGGTCGTATTGGCTCAGGTCGTGAGCCGAGTCGAGATTCTGTGAGGCCATGGAAGCCAGCCGGGTCGCCTGCCAACCCAGACGTGTGGCATTAAGGCGTGCGTCCAGCACGTTGGAATAAGCGACCACGCCCTCGGCGTAGCGCTGGGTCGACTGATTGGCCCGCACGGTCGTGCGGATCGCGGGCGAGGCACCCTTTTCAGCGGCCGCGGCGTCGAGTTGCCCCTTGGCGATGGCGGCCACTGCCGCACGATCGGCCTCAACCGACGAACTCTGCAACTTTTCGCAGCCCACCAACCCCAGCATCGCAATAACAGCACCAGTGGCGGCCATCAGGCTTTTCTGTCGTGATAGTGCATCCATGGACAACTCTCCGAGAGTGACAGAGATTCAGTGCGCATCGCTACTTAGGCAGCGCTCGCTCACCCTACATTGTGACGGCCTGCAGCGAGCCTGTCAATTCGTTTTGGCCGCGAAAAGCCGGGGCGTGCCCGTTTGTGCGGCCGACGTCAGTCTGCCCTCAACTGGCCCATCGGCCGCTGCTGGTCATCCCCCTTCCCTTCGCCCTCTGTCTTCGATGACTTACGTGCGATCCGCAGGGCAAGATGGTCACGATTCTCAGGGGTGGGGGGAGGGGGTCGGGAGCGCAGTATTGACAAGAAGTTACGTTAGATTGAGGGGGTCAGATGATCAAGTTTATTTTGCCAGTGGTCATTGGTTATAAGTCTTTGGAGATCACAAGCGACGAAGCGACGCAGCGACGGAGCGACGAAGGGGCCAACGTGTCGGTGAGAAGAGCGCAAAGCGTAAAACGTAAGCTGTTGCTTGTTGATTGGCCATGCGGGGAAGACCCGAGTCAGGAAGTCCTGTGCCGATGCTGCGGCAGATCAGATTCCACTACCTGTTAGGTAGGAAATTCGCATGGGAAAGTCGGACCTGCCAGATGCGTTTATCGGGGGAGTGATCGGGGCTATTCACTTGTCAATGAGCACCCGGACAGGCCTAGCACCTGTCCAAAAGCCGTCAGCGCGCGGAACTAGAGGCTTCAGGAGTAGTATACGCTTGAGTGTGGTGGTTGTGCAAGTCCAATTTCGCAGTTTTTAAGGGTAGGCACTGCCCCCGGATCTCTTCCACTGAGAGGGAGCCATCGGCCGGTCGGCCCGGAAGCTTGTTGTTTGGAAGGCGGCATCGTGGCCGGCGCGGGGCAAGCAGGGTTGCCCTGCTGCGGCTATCAATAAGCTGGGATGTCCCCCTTCTGCGTTCAGCGACCGGGCGGGGTTGCTGGCCGGTGGCCAGCAGGGTTGGCGTTGTGCCGTCACTGCAACTCTTGGGGCGGGGCGGAGAGTCAGCCCGCGCCGGCAAACTAGTTGCGTCCCGGTATCATTCCCGCCTGGGCCAATGAGCCGCCGGGCTTGTTGACGGATCAGCCGGCCAAGTCGTCATAATCCTGCGATGGGGCGGTAAACAGTTACCCTCGATTTCCTGAAGAGCCTAATAAGCTAGGATGTCCCCCTTCTGGATTCTGCGGCTATTAATAAGCTAGGATGTCCCCCTTCTGGATTCCCCCTTTCCGCTTCTGTTCTCGCCTGAGCGTATCAGGCTTCAATCAACCCATATCTTGCCATCACATACCT
>JBBQTU010000186.1:0-8440 GCA_038213005.1 Tepidisphaerales bacterium
CCCCACCCCTGAAAAATGTGCGCATCTTGCCCCTCCGATCGCACGTAAGTCTACCGTAGATGGGAGCGGGCGTATGGGCCAGCAGACCGGCACCCGTGCCATGCCCGCCAAGGCGCGGATTGAATGAAGCATTTTCTGGTGTGCGACAAGGGCTCACCGACCGGGGCCTCCACCACCAGAATTCGCGGCCGCCGGGCGCGCCCATCTGCTTGAGGGCGGGTGTTCGGCAGCATAGACTGGCGAGCCTGTCGGCGGCTGCGGGTCGGCCGCGTCGACATTTTGGCTAAAAGGGAATCTCTATATGACAGCTCGGAACACCTTCGCGGACAACACACCCAAGTCTGGCAACTGCTTTCAGTATCGGCGGGACTGGGAGAACCAGCACGTGACGCAGATCAACCGCGAGGCGGCTCATGCGCCCTGGGGGGCGTATGGGAATGCTCAGGAGGCACTGGGTTACGACCGCATCGCTTCGCGGAACGTGATGTCGCTGGATGGGGCGTGGAAGTTCCATCTGGCCGCTTCGCCCGAGACGGTGCCGGCGGGTTTCTGGGAGGCGGGGTTTGACTCATCCCGCTGGGCGGCGATCCAGGTGCCGGGGAACTGGGAAGTACAGGGGTTTAGTAAGCCGATCTACACGAACGTCATCTACCCTTTCGCCCTGGGCAAGGATGAAGCGTACCTGCAGAAGCCGACGCTGTCGGGCACGGGCGCCCAGGAGATGTACCTGATGCACCCGCCGTTTGTGCCCAAGGACAATCCCACCGGCTGCTATGTGCGCACGTTTGAGGTGCCGGCCGACTGGGCGGGCAAGAGCGTCTTTATCGACTTCTCGGCGGTTGAGTCGGCGTTTTACCTTTGGGTGAACGGGCAGGCGGTGGGATATTCGCAGGACAGCAAACTGCCGGCGCAGTTTGACCTGAGCCGCATGATCAAGCCGGGGACCAATACCATCGCTCTTCAGGTGATGCGGTGGTCGGATGGCACGTGGCTGGAAGACCAGGATTACTGGCACATTTCGGGCATCTTCCGCCCGGTGCGACTGATCGCCAAGCCGGCCATTCACGTGCGAGACTGGTTTGTCCAGGCAACTCCGAACGAGCATGGGGACGGCGGGAGCTTCAGAGCGGAAGTCCAGCTTCAGGAACTCGCGGGATATGCGGACTATACGGTGCGAGTGCAGCTTTTTGATGCCCAAGGCAAGCTGGTGACGCAGGCGGAGCGGAAGCAGAACCTCCAAGGCCCCGAGCCGGGGCACAAGGAGGCCGGGGTCACTTTCATCCTTGATCTGCCGTCGGTGCAGAAATGGACGCCCGAGACGCCTTATCTCTACACGACGGTGCTGACGCTGGTGGCCCCGGACGGGCGCGAGACGGATTTTGAGTCGTGCCGCACGGGGTTCCGCCGGATTGAGATCAGGCACGGAGTGATCTATCTCAACGGCGTACGCATGATTTTCCGCGGTGTGAATCGTCACGAGCACGCGCTGGCGACCGGCCGCTATGTGCCGGTGGAGCACATGCGGCAGGAAATCCTGACGATGAAGCGGCTGAACTTCAACGGCGTCCGCACGTGCCACTATCCCGATGACCCGACATGGTATGACCTGTGCGACCAATACGGCATCTGCCTGGTCTGCGAGGCCGACCTGGAGACGCATGGCGTGAACGGCCTCCTGTCCAATGACCCGAGCTGGGCGCAGGCGTATCTGGAGCGCGCCATCCGCATGGTGATGGTCCACAAGAACCACGTGGCGATCGTTTCGTGGTCGATGGGCAATGAGTCACTTACCGGGCCCAACCACGCGGCCATGGCCAACTGGATTCGCTTCTATGACTCCACGCGGCTGGTGCAATATGAAAGCGGCGGGCCGCGCGCGATCGTGTCGGACCTGCGGGGCAACATGTACGCCCAGACAGATGCGATCATCAACATGCTGGCCGATGCGCGAGACCTGCGCCCGGTGGTGCTGGTGGAATACCTCTATCAGATCCGCAACAGCGGCGGCGGGATGTACTGGTTTGCAGAACTGCTGGAACGATTTGAGCGGTTCCAGGGGGGATTTGTGTGGGACTGGCAGGATAAGTGCCTGCTGGCGAAGGACCCGGCCGGGCGGGAGTTTCCGGCATACGGCGGAGACTTTGGCGAGGAAATCGTGGAGCGGGTGTGCCCAAAGCACATGACCTCTAACGGTGTGGTATTGCCGGACCTGACGCCCAAGCCGGTGGCGTATGAGATCAAGAACGTGCAGTCGCCGATCCAGATCGCGGCGGTGAACGCCGAGGCTGGGAAGTTCAAGTTGCAGAATCGGCACCAGGCGGGGACGACTGCGTGGTACACGCTGTCTTACCAGATCATCGAAGATGGCAACGCAATCGGTGAAGCAGCGCTGCCGATGCCACCGGCCAGGGTGATGGGGGATGCCGATTTTGAGGTGGACCTCACGGCTCTGCTGCAAACCAGGAAACCCGGTTGTGAGTATTACGTGAACTTCATTGTCCGCCTGGCGGGCGACATGCCCTGGGCGGCCGCTGGGCACGAGATTTACCGGACGCAGTTCGCTCTTGCGGGCGGACCGGCCGCGGTTGTGGAGGATTCGAAGGTCGTGGCGGCGAGTCTGTCGTCCAGCGAGGCTGAGTACCGCATCTCGGGCAAGGATTTCGTCGTAGCGTTTGACCGCAAGAGTGGGCTGATGACGCTGTGTGAGAAGGCCGATGTCCGCTACGTCGCCAGCGGCGCGACAGAGACTGTCTGGCGCCCGCAGACGGGCCTGGACACCGATCCGCATTGGGGCTTTTACGATTTGTGGTTGCCGTTGTCGCCGGAGAAGCTGTCGCGGCGGCCGGGGCGCGTGGTGGCCTATTCGCTGCCGGACGGGCGCGTACGTGTTGAGGTCACGTCGACGCTGGTCTCGCAGGCGAGCCCTTACGGCATCCGCAACGAGATTGTTTACACCGTTGGCGGGGATGGGTCGATCTGCATCGACAGTCAGATCGACATCGACCGGAACTTGAAGCACGTCCCTCGGGTCGGCATCGCCCTGGTGCTGCCGGCGGGGTTTGAGACCCTGGACTGGTACGGCCGCGGTCCGGGCGAGAATTATGTGGACCGCAAGCATCACACGCTGCTGGGCTGCTATCGATCGACGGTCAGCGACCAGCACTTTGCATTCATCCCGCCATCGGAGTGCGGCGGGCATGAGGACACCCGCTGGCTGAAACTGACCAACCGCGAAGGACGCTGCCTGCTGGTGAAGAGCCCGTCGCCGTTCCATTTCGATGCGCGCCATGCGACCATCGGGGATTACTGGCGCGCCGGGCACGATCACGAACTGCCGCGGCGGCCGGAGACCATGCTGAACCTGGACTTCCGCCACGCGGGCATCGGCGGCAACATGGCATGGTCGACGACCATTGACGAGAAACACCTGGTGCCGGCGGGCTGCTATCGGTTCAGGTTTGAGATTCGGCTGCTATAGTTGTCGCTTCGCTGGATAGAGCGGTTTGGGTGTGCACGACGGAACATGGAGTCTCTATTGGCCGACAACAGCTTCCTCGTTGGGTGTAATTACTGGGCTTCTCACGCCGGCACGATGATGTGGCGGGATTTTCGCGCCGATGTGGTGCGCGATGATCTGAAGCGCCTGCACGCAAGCGGCGTGCGGGTGATGCGGCTCTTTCCGCTCTGGAGCGATTTTCAGCCGCTGAATCTTCTTCGCGAGTATGCCGGCCGGCCGAAGCAGTATCGCATCGGAGAAGAGCCGCTGAGCGATGACCCGGTCGGCCGCGCTGGCGTTGATCCGGTGATGCTGGACCGTTTCGCGGCCGTGGCGGATATCGCCGGCGAAGTGGGGATCAAGCTGATTGTCGGGCTGGTGACGGGTTGGATGTCCGGGCGATTCTTTGCCCCGCCGGCGCTGGAGCACCTTAGCGCGATTACCGACCCCGAATCGATCCGGTGGCAGGTGCGATTCGTGCAGACGTTTGTCCGCCGATTCAAGGGACATCGCGCCGTCCTGGCTTGGGACCTGGGCAACGAGTGCAACTGCATGGGCGTTGCCAATCGCGCCCAGGCGTGGGCGTGGACGCATGCCATCAGTTCGGCGATCCGCGTGGAGGATGCAGGGCATCCGGTCTATTCGGGCATGCACTCGCTGGCACCGGGCGAGGCCGGGCCGTGGACCATCGCCGATCAGGCGGAACTGACGGACGTGCTGTGCACGCATCCCTATCCGGCCTTTACGCCGGGCTGCGACCTGGATCCGCTGCCAACGTTTCGGCCGGCCCATCACGCGGCAGCCGAGAGTTGTCTGTATGCCGATATCGGCGGCAAGCCGTGCATCGTCGAGGAGATCGGCGCGCTGGGCCATGAGTTCGGCAATGAGCAGAGCGTCGCAGACTATGTTCGCATGTCGCTCTACACGAGCTGGGCGTGCGCGGCGACCGGGTTTGTCTGGTGGTGCGGGTTTGACCAGGTCCACCTCGCACACGCTCCATACGACTGGGCCGCGGTGGAACGCGAGCTGGGCCTCTTGCGCGGGGATGGTTCGCCCAAGCTTGTAGCGGGTGAGCTCAAGGCGTTCACCGCTTTCCTGGATTCGCTGCCGTTCAAGGAACTGCCGCCGCGGCTGACGCAGGCGGTCTGCATCCTGACGGAAGGTCAGGAGCATTGGAGGATCGCCTACGCGACGTTCCTTCTGGCGAGGCAGGCGGGGCTGGATCTGCGTTTCTGCTATCACGACCAGCCGCTGCCCGAGGCTCCGATCTATCTCATGCCCAGTTACAGCTCGCTGACGCCGATGAGCCGGCGAAGCTGGCTGGAAGTGCAGGAGCGGGTGCGACGGGGCGCTACGCTTTACATGTCGCACAATGACGGGGTCCTCTCCATGTTCCGCGAGACGACGGGGATGGAGGTCGTCACGCGGTCGCGAAGCACCGGGCCGACGCAGTTCACGCTGCCCGGCCGCCGCGAGGTGCTGTCGGTCCTGGGGCCGATCATCCAGCAACTGCGCCCCGCCGGGGCTGATGTGCTGTGCGCGGATCAGCAGGGCAATCCTGTCTTCTCACGATTCCGCCTGGAGCGCGGGCAGGTCCTGCTGCTTTCGGTGCCGCTGGAGAACCACCTGGCCGCCGCGCCCGGGGCGTTTGCCAATCCCGCGTGGTGTGAGGTGTATAAGGAGGTCGCCAAGGGCCTGCAACTCGGCCGGGCGGTGTCGTCGACGTCGCCGCTGCTGTGCATCACGGAGCATCCGACCGGCGAGCAGTCCCGCGTCGTCGTCCAGGTGAACTATTCGGCGACAGAGGTCGCCGCGGCCAAGCCATGCGCGCCGTGGACGATCGCCAAGTGGCTCACGCCGCAAGCCTCGGCGATCGCGCCGGTCTCCGCCGCGGTCTACGTCATCGGCAAGTAGCGAGCAGAAGGGCGATGTCCATAATCTGGCCTTGCGTCCGGGGCATTCATATTTGCGGCCAACCTGGCACCAGCGTCCAAAGCTGGTGGCAGCTCCCGTAGGGCAAGCCCGGCCTACAAGTTATCTGTGTCGGTTACCTTACCCCAATCACCATCGCCTTCTCATACGACAGCAACCCCTGATCCGTCACCCGCACCCTAATCTGATACGTCTTCCCCTTCGCACACGGCAGCGCGTCGGCCCCCACCAGCAGCCGATTCCCGCTGATTGTGAACTTCCCATTATCCGCCGACCCAATCCCATCAATCAGCGAATAGGTAAACGTATTGCCGACATCCGGGTCCGTCGCCGAGCATGTTCCCACCCACGCCCCGGCCGACTTCTCCTCCACCAAGCTCCCGTCATCCCGCACAATCCAACATTGACCGGCCATACCATGCTGGTACAACTCCATTTGACGCATCGAGCAGCGAAGGAGCGCATATGCCCACAATGGCGGAGACCCGCATTCACGAAGTGGATTTTTGCGCGCAGATCGCATCCAGCGCAGACGCGATCTTCCTCGCCAATCCAACCGTGTTCCCGTTCTCCCATGCCAGGGTCGAAGGCTTTGGCACCGGCTCAGGCAAGGCCAAGCGCAAAGACTTGCGATTCTTCGAGCCCTCCGGCCGATTGGCTCTGTGCGGCGAGGTCAAACTCCCCGGCACGCCCGAAGGCATGAGTCCCTATGCCGACGGCATTCTCTCTGATGCCTCCCGCAAGGCCGACGAGGCAGGCGTCCGTTTCTTCTTCACATGGAACGTCAACCGGTTCGTGCTCTGGGATCGCAGCCAGTGGAACAAGCCCCTTCTCGAAAGACGCGTCCGCGAATGGCCGCTCGGCCTGAATCTGGCCGGCCCGCGTGATGTGGCCAGACCCGAAATCCTCGACCACATCAAGACCCGCTTTCTACCCAATCTCCTTCGCGATCTAGCCGACATCTACACCGGCCGCCAGCCCAACTGGGCCATGCCGCCCGACGACATCTTCCTCCGGTCCCTGGAAAGTCACATGGACTGGCCGGTCATGCTCACCCGGCAGTACATGGACGAACAGGCCGCTGCTGACAAGCCCTTCAGCCGACGTCTGGAGCAGTGGATGACCGGTGAAGGCTGGTCATTCACGCGCGACAATCCCGAAAACTGGCGTGAAGCTCTCGATACCGCCTCCCGCAGCCTCGCCTATGTCTGGACCAACCGCCTGATCTTCTACAAAGCCTTGCGCTCGCGATTCCCGGAACTGCAGCGACTGGACCTTCCCGGCAAGATCACCAATCCGCTCCAGGCGCAAGACCACTTCCGCGAACTGTTCAAGAAGGCGGTCCAACGCAGCGGCGACTACGAAACGCTGCTTATGCCCGATGAACGTGACTGGGCCGGCGGCCTGGTCTTCGAAGGCGACGCCGCTCTCGATGCCTGGCGCGGGTTCCTCCGTGGCATCGAACAGGTGGACTTCAAGGATGTCCGGTCAGATATCGTCGGCCGCATCTTCCAAAAGCTCATCAGCCCGGAAGAACGCCACCGCTACGGCCAGCATTTCACCGGCGACGATGTGGTGGACCTGATCAATGCCTTCTGCGTACGCAAGGAGTCCGACACCGTTCTCGACCCAGCCTGCGGCAGCGGAAGCTTCCTCGTCAGGGCCTACTACCGCAAGAAACTCTTTGCTCCCGGCCGAACCCACCTCGATCTCATTTCCGAATTATTCGGCTGTGATATCGCTCCCTATCCCGCCCATCTGGCCACCCTCAACCTCGCAGCCCGGGAGATCAATGACGAAGCCAACTATCCCCGCATCCTGCGTCGCGATTTCTTCCACGTCGCTGACAACCGCGAATTCGGCCATCTTCCCGATCCCAGGACGCACGTCCGCACCGAAATTCGTCTGCCCCAACTCGATGCCATCGTCGGTAATCCGCCCTACGTCCGTCAGGAGAGCATCGACAAGCAGGACAAGAGCCACATGGCCGGTCTTGTGTCCTCCGCATGGCCCGGGCTCAAGTTGACCGGCCGGGCCGACCTGCACTGCTACTTTTGGCCTGCGGCCACGCGCTTCCTCAAACCGGGTGGCTATTTTGGCTTCCTGACCAGTTCTTCCTGGCTTGATGTTGAGTATGGCTTCGCTCTGCAAGGCTGGGCGCTGACCAACTTCAAGATCATCGCCGTCATGGAAAGCGCCGCCGAACCCTGGTTTCCCGACGCCCGCGTAAAGACCTGCGTCACGATCCTCAAGCAGTGCACCGACGAAAAACGACGGATGGATAACCCCGTCAAGTTCGTCCGCTTCAAGAAGCCCCTCGCCGAGATCATTGGCGTCACGACCGACCCGGAAAACGAAGCAGATCGGTTGCGCGCCGTCGAGAAACTCCGCCGCCTGATCGAGAATGCCAAAATCGAGATCGAGGATGACGCCATGCGCATCATCCTCAGAAAGCAGGAGGATCTCTGGCGTGATGGCGTGCATGCCGGTGCGATCCTCGGCAGCAAGGGCCAGTCGCTGAACTACGATGGCGATGAGGACGGCGAAAAGACGGACCCTGTACTATCCACCGCTGACGGCGGCTACCGCGCTGGCAAGTGGGGCCGTTACCTCCGTGCCCCGGACATCTACTTCCGCGTGATGAAGGAGTTCGGTAACCGCTTTGTTCCCCTCGGCGAATTGGTTGATATTCGCTTCGGTGTCAAGACAGGCTGCGACGGGTTTTTCATGCCTAAGGACGTTTCCGCCACCCTGCTGAAAGCGTGCGCTGGCGATGCTGACTTCCGCCAGCGAAGCAACGGGGCCGCCCGCCGAGATGTAGAGTCCGGCAAGCTCAGGATCATCCAGGATGGCGCTGGCGTGCTTCATCCCATCGAGGCCGAATACCTCGCCCCGGAAGTGCATAGCCTCATGAAGGTTGATCGCCCGGTTGTCCGAGCCGATGAACTGGACCGGGTCGTTCTGCTGGTCAACAAGAAACTTGCCGACCTCAAAGGCACATGGGTGTACCGC
>JBBQTU010000187.1:0-8387 GCA_038213005.1 Tepidisphaerales bacterium
GGCAAGGGCGGCAACGGTCCGGCCGGCTGGAACCAGGGCGGGCAAGCCAGCGGCGACCGCAACTATGAGAGTCCCGCGCCCTTTGGCACGCAAAAGGAAAACTCGCCCGGCGAGCGGGATGCCAAGGGTCAGGTCCTCGCCGGCTGGTTCGTGAAGGCAGACGCCATCAAGGGCGACAGTCGCGAAAAACTCAAAGAAGTCCTCGCGGCGTCCGAGAAAGACCAGGCGGACGAGATTGACCAGGATCGCATCCCGCTTTCCAGCCAGAAGGTGGTCCGCGACTACTTCAACTCCATGAGAGATAACGCCCCGCCGGCGAAGTGACGCTCGGTATCCCGGCGCCGTCGCATATCGCCTCTCCGCGTGCGTATAATGAGGGCGCGGCAACTTCGCCGCTAACTCATTTCAAGGAGAAGGATTATGCGTCCATATACTTTGCTGATCGCTGCGGTTCTGGCCGGTGTCCCGCTTGTCGGCTGTGAGAAAGAGAATGAGGCACCCAAAACGGCGCCGCCCGCAGGCCCTGCAATGCCTGCCGTCGACACGGGCAAGGCCACGGATCTGCTGAATAAGGCCGCAGATGCCGGTAGCGACGTCATAGCCAAGGCCAGCGATGCGGCCGCCACAAAGCTCGACGAGGCGATGGCCTACATCAAGGACAACAAACTCGATGCGGCCGACAAGGTCATCGCCGCGCTCGAGAAGCAGAAGGCTTCCCTGACTCCCGCCATCCAGACCCGGATCGACCAGGCCCGCAAGGCACTGGATGCCGCCAAGGCCATGGTGCACTGACCCGCCCCCGCCCCGCTATCGCCTCCGTTTACCGAGGTCGGCGCCTCCCATGGCGCCGACCTCGCCCATTCTTGACGGAAGGAGGGGCGTGCCCAGAAATGCGGACCGACGTGCCACCTGTCCGCACCGTTCTGCGTTTGCTGTTTCGAGTTTTCTTGGCTTTGCGGTTGTTTCGTATTTCGTATTTCGTATTTCGTGCTTCGTGCTTGCCCAGAGCACGCCCAGAGGCGAGCGATTCGCATCCCCCCTGGCGATGGAGCCTTGAACGGAGCTGGCCGATCAGCGACGATAGCTGGACGACCCAGACGGCTGGCGCTATGGGACTTGAACATACGATCCGCCGGGAGGGCCGTCCGAAACTGGCGAAGCGAAGTACTAGCCGCGTCCCCGTTCATTCGTCCCCCGTTCATTCGTTTCATGAATCTGCCGCGGAACGGTAAACAGTTACCGGTTTCCAGGCCGAGAAGCTGGGATGTCCCCCTTCCAGGTTCTATGGGCGGGGCTGGCCCATACTGGTATCGGGCTGGGTCGCAGGCGCTTGGCGAGTCGTTGGAAGTGGGGCGAGGGGCGGGTGCGCCTGCAGGAGTTGGGCCACGCCGGGTTTCAGCGGAGTTGCAGCGATGGCTTTGGCGAACAATTCCCGGCCGAAGGCAAGATCATTTGTATCTCTGCTCTGATTGGCCGACGAATCTTGGCCCTGCAGGGACACACGGTACCAGGTAGCAGCACGTCCCTCCCGCTGCTGCGACGCTCGCTCTTGCGGGTTGGCCGGCTGTGAGATGGCAAGTACCCGAGCTAGGGTTTCCTGGAAGTTGAACGTCCCCTTCGGAATATACGCGCTGAACGGGGCACCACCGTCGCCATAGTAATAGAGGCCACCGCCATCAGGATGGATACGTAGAGACCAAGGATCGGCGAGCAGATCAAGACGGAGGTACACAATGGGTGCGACATCGGCGGTGGGCCTGCTAGCTGGCAAAGGCGATGCCGCGACGATGTCGGGGGCTGCCGCAGGAGCATCGGCCGCTGGCAGGAAGGCGAGTAGTGCTGCGATTGCCGGTGCGCTGAGCTGGAACAAACTCCGGATTCGATGCAGTGGATGTCGGTGGATCATTTGACTCTCCTCTAATGTGTCGGCGGGGCGCGGGGGCAGCCCTCGGTCAGTAATGCACCCCAGCGGGATCTACCTCCGCATGCAGATGACCTCCAGAGGGTGAAGTATTCTGCCAGAAGAAAACGGCGACCGCGTTTACGTCCTCCTCTTCGACGAAATATCCTGCCATGGTGGCGTCAATCTGGTCCAGATTGTCGTAGATCCTGCCGTACGATGGATCATAATACTTCGTTGTGGATCCAATCGTGATGCTGAGTACGTCGTGAGAAGTGAAATATGATGCGGGATCGGAATTTCCTTGCCCAGACACGCCACTCGCGTCAGTGACCTCAGAAAATGACCATTGGTAGCCTGTGCCAGACGCATTGATATTAGACACCGTATAGATATTCACATACGGAAAGTCGAGAGAGCCACTCGTTCCTGCGCCGGTAAAGGTCCAGTTGTTGACGAGGAACCCATTCGCGCCGTGCGTGGTGCTGGCTTCGGGGGTCAACCCAACATAGTGTATCCCGGCAACGCCCTGTAACGCCAGCGTGGCCCAAAGCAACTTCGCCCACGCACCACATTGGCCATCTCCGGTACTCAGCAGGGTCGCGATCCCGGTACTATCGGTATCGTAGTTGTGGTAATAGGTGAGAGATGTGTCATCTACCCGGTGGACGTTGGCGGGCGCGTTGCCGCTGGAGAACTGGCTCCAAATGCCGGCCACCACGTCTGCCTGTTGGGTATCGGGATTCTTTCCGTTCGCCTCCCTGCAACCCAGATCGATGACTGTCTCGAAGGCTTCGTTAGCAGCGGCTCCGGTAACATACAAATGGTTGGTCGTGCTGCCCAAAGCGAAATAGCTGTGGCCGCCGTCCGTGGATAGTTCCCACGTCAACGCGACTGTGGAGTTACCGATTGACTCGGGCAGTGCCTCGCCTGCCGTAATGAAGGCAGAGCTAGCCATCACTACCTGTTCAGGAAAGGTCAAGCCGGACCCGCTTGCTCGAATACGCAGTTGCCCTGACGATATCGGTAAGGACAGCAATGGTTGGGCGGTCATGACAGACGCCTGCCCTGCTGTGCTTCTGATATAGCTGAGTGGGAACCGCCGGTCGGGGATGTATGGGATCCTTGGATCCACCGTGAGATTGGTGTACGCCGGAGTGCCGCCGATGACGCCATTTAGATCATCGTCATACCACTGCGCACCGGTATAGACGGCCGATCCGCTATCCCGCATGATCGTCTGGAATCCCGTGCCCCCGAACGTCACGCTTCGGAGTGCTACGCCCGATGCGGTCGTCTGAGCGTAGTCTGAGTTGCCGCCGCTGTTGTACGCGCAGATACGCACGCTGTACGTCTTGCCAGCGTAGTTCGCCGGCAGGGCGAACTCTTTCGTTGAGAGGTCTGCACCTACCGTGCCGCCACCTGCCCATGCATCGGCCCAGTCGGTATCCGGCGCAGTGCTTTCCTTGATCTGCACGTGGAACCCGGATTCAGTGTTGGGGACGTTGTCCCAGACCAGACGGACAAGGTCCTTTCCGTCACCAAGATAGGCCCTGAAATCGGTTGGGGCGGCGGGTATCGCGCCGGTGCGATCAACCGACGCCGGGGTCGCCATGGGAGAGATCGCTCCTGGGCCGCCCTGCGCCATGACTGTGAATGTCCACACGTGATTGGTCATCAAGCTGGAATCCACGTGGTAGGTGAGAACTGTCCCGGCCACCGACGTATCGACGGTGGTGCCCAGGCCGTTGCCGCCCATGATGAAGTACCTGTAGATCGTACCCCCTTGGACGGCCGACCAGTTGATGTCAACTCCACCATCGAGGGCAGTGGTTGCCGTGAAATTGGTGGGCGCGGCCGTGGGAGTGCCGCTGGGGCTGAACGTGCCCGCATTGGACCATGGCGACGTGCTGCCGGCGCACATGGTGAAGCCTTTTACGCTGTAATTCAGGCCAACCCCGCCCGGGAATCCCCACGATCCCGACGGCTCGGCAGAAGTCCACCACTGGCCCATGGTGCCCATATAGGTATTCACCGGGTCCAGAACCGTCCAAAGGGGACCACCCATGAAGTCGGGGTGGTCATTCCAGCGGCGATACAGGATGGCGGAGGACGGCTGAGGGCCGGAGTAGGTGTATGAATCCCCCGTCATGACGGGTGCCGGAAGGGCCAGATCGCCGAACGGCGTGGCGACGGATTCTTGCGTCCGGATGCTCGCGTCTGTGTAGGCGACCACTCCCTCGATCTCGCTGCGGAGTCGAAGCGAGTATTGGCGGTTGGGCGTGAGGTTCGAGAGCCCGTAGTTGCCGCTGGTGGTTCCCAGCGTATCACAGAGGTGGTAATTCAGATCCGTTGGGCCTTTCTCTTCCAGCTTCACTGATGAGCCGTCGGGGCTTGCCCAGGCGAAACTGATGGCCGTCTCGGTGCTTGTCAGGTTGCTGATTGTTGGACTGGCTGGCGTCACCGCCAGGAGGCAGCGGGCCTCAAGTGTTTCGATGAGCCCACCCGAGCGACAACGAGAAGCCCGGGCCTTGTCCTTTGTCGTTTGACGCATGATGCGATTCTCCCTTCCCAGAAACGGCAACAATCGACGCGTCAGCAATGGTAGCAGACTCAGCAATGGTGTGCAACAGAAATGTGATAAGATTTTGGACCTGAAGTTAGGAGAATGAACCGGGACGCAGTTAGTACTTCGCTTCCACACCGGCCTCCTCCAGTTTTGAACGGCCCTCCCGGCCGATCGTGTGGCCAAGTCCCCACTCGCCGGCCGTCTTGATCGTCCAAGTATCATCGCCGACCGGCTGGCTTCGCTCAAGGCTCAATCGCCACGCATCTCGCTTGTTGGGCGTCAGAACTGCGTTGCCTTCGCCCCGAAGGCACCCAGAAACCTGCCCCTCCGAAATATCTTCCAAAATCTCTTGACCGGCCAACCCCCATATCCTACACTTAACCGAACAGATGGCGCGGAACCCCCGCGCCGACCGGTGCTCTTTGACAAGTGAATAACAGTTGATTAATCGGCCAATAGTCGCACCCTGCAGGTCTGGCCCGCGACGCCGAATATCATACCTAACACGTGCTATTTCATCCCGGCAATCACGCATCACGTATCACGTATCACGTTTCGGCCCCCCCTCCCAAGACGATTACGTTCTACGCTCTACGTTTTGCGTTCTTCTCTCCCGCGACTTACGTCAAATCGCCCCAGTGACACGAAACTCGCGCGCCTGACCCCCTCAATCGCACGTAAGTCCCTGTCAATAATAATCTCCCGACCCCCTCCCCCCACCCCTGAATAACCTGCGCGCCTGGCCCCTCCAATCGAACGTAAGTCATCGAAGAGTGGACGGCGGGGGGGGGGGCGAGGAGGGAGGCGAGCAGCGGCCGAGGGACCAGATCAGTGGCCGACTGAAGTCGGCCGCCCCCGACCGGGGCTGCAAAACGAGAACTCGCAGAAAAGTGGGCACGCCGTCCGCCAACCCAGCCACGGAGCGATTCGCATCCCCCCGCTGTAAAACCCTCGCCGAATCGCTATCATCCCCAGCGACTGAACGACGTTTTTCCTCAGGAGACCGTACCGATGAGCGTACCTGCCGACCGCCGTTATCTGGAATCCCACGAGTGGCACAAGCTCGATGGCGACGTTGTCACCATTGGCATCACCCAGATCGCCGCCGATGAGCTGACCGACATCACCTTCGTCCAGCTCCCCAAGGTCGGTCAGCCCATCAAGGCCGGCGAACCCTTCGGCGAAATCGAAAGCGTGAAGGCGACGGCTGACCTTATGAGCGGCATCAGCGGCACGGTCGTCGAGGCCAACGCCACCCTGAAGGACAACCCCGCCCAGGTCAACCAGGACCCCTACGCCGGCGGCTGGATGGTCAAGGTAAAGCTCGCCGATCCCGCCAGCGTTGAAAAACTCCTGTCGGCCGAGGATTACCTGAAGAAGACCGGGCACTAATACCGTGGACTACATCCAGATCACACCCCAGCAGCGTGAGAAGATGCTCAGCGCCGTCGGCGCGGCGAGCATCGAAGACCTCCTCAAGCAGGTTCCCGACGAACTGCGCCTTAAGGGCGATCTGAATCTTCCGCAGGCGATGGATGAGCTGACGCTCCAGCGTCACCTGTCGCAACTCGCCGCCGCCAACCGCCCGGCCGGGCAAAAAGTCTGCTTCCTGGGCGCCGGGGCGTACGACCACTTCATCCCAACGGTGGTCGACAGCCTCGCCGGGCAAAGCGAATTCGTCACCGCCTATACGCCGTATCAGGCCGAGGCCTCCCAAGGCGCGCTCCAGGCGTTCTTTGAGTTTCAGACCATGGTCTGCCAGCTCACCGGCATGGAAGTCGCCAACGCGTCTCTCTACGAAGGCGCCACCGCGTCGGCCGAGGCCGTGCTCATGGCGATCAATATCACCGGCAAGCGCCGGGTGCTGGTTAGCCGTGGCGTGCACCCGCATTACCGCCAGGTGCTTAAGACGTATCTGTCCGACCTGCCGGCCGAGTATGTCGAGATCGCCCTCAAAGACGGCGTTACCGACCCATCGGCCCTGGCAGCAGCCCTGATCGACGACACCGCGTGCGTGGTCGTGCAGTCGCCCAACTTCCTGGGCCTGCTGGAAAAGGTCGACACCCTGGCCGCCCCGGTGCAGCAGCACGGCGGGCTTGCCATCCAGATCTTCAGCCCCATCAGCCTGGGCATCATCAAAGGGCCCGGCGCACTGAAGACCGACATCGCCGTCGCCGAAGGTCAGCCCTTGGGCATTCCCCTCTCCTACGGCGGGCCGTACCTGGGCATCTTCGCCACCCGCATGACCCACGTCCGCCGCATGCCCGGCCGACTGGTCGGCCAAACCACCGACATCGACGGCAAACGCGCCTTCTGCCTGACCCTCCAGACCCGCGAGCAGCACATCCGCCGCGAAAAGGCCACGAGCAACGTCTGCACGAATCAAGGCCTGATGGCGCTGCGAGCGGCGATCTACCTGGCCGCCATGGGCCCGGCCGGCATTCGCGAAGTCGCCCAGGCATGCCACGACAAAGCCGCCTACTTCGCGCAGCAGGCCAAGTCGGCAGGGCTCAAGTGCCGCTTCGCCGGCGAGTTCTTCAACGAAGTGCTCGTCCAACTACCCGGCGGTATCGAAAAAGCGCAGGCAGCGGCCGCGACCGCCAACATCCTCCCCGGCTACGCCGTCGGCGCAGACTATTCCGAGCTCTCCGACTGCCTCCTTCTGGCCTTCACCGAAAAACGCACCCGCCAGGAAATCGACCAACTCGTCCAGGCCCTCGCAACAGCCTGAGCCCGTCCGAGTCAGAAGATAGGACCATGCCCAGCAAGATGATCAACCCGCATCCTGGTGAAATTCTGATGGAAGAGTTTTTGAAGCCGCTGGGCCTCAGCCAGAACCGGCTGGCCATTGAGGTCCGCGTGCCATGCCACCGTATCAATGAACTGGTTCACGCTCGACGCGGCGTTACCGCCGACATAGCATTGCGGCTCGCGCGTTTCTTCGGCACCTCACCCGACTTTTGGATGAACCTGCAAAAGAGCTACGACCTGGCCGTCGCGGAAGAATCGTTGGAAAGCGAACTGCCACGAATCCATTGCCTGTCGGGCGAAGGCGCGGCCTGATGCAAAAGATTTGCCAAGAAGACCAAACAGGCCAGCCCGGCAGAGCCATCGCCCAAAGGAGATCATCCCGCTGCTGATCGAACTGTTTACGCCCCTGCGGAAGAAGACCGGTGCGGCCGGGCAAAGCAGCATCACCCCGACGCCATCATTCGTAGTGAGTCCACAGCCGGATGACTTTGACGATTCGGCAATCTTCAAGGACCTGATAGACCAGCCGGTGCTGAATATTGATCCGTCGCGAGTAGGCTCCCCGCAAATCACCCACCAGCTTCTCATAGGTAGGAGTGTTCTGATACGGATTCGCCTCCAGCATCGCCAAAAGGATTTCAGCTTTCACCTTTAGACCGGCCGCCGCCAGTTTCCGGGCGTCCTTCTGTGCCTGGCGCGTGAAAACCAAATGGTATTTCACCACTTCAGACTCCGGGCGCACTTGTCCACCGGCGCCTTGATCCCTTTCACGATCGACTCACGCATGCCCGGCACAGACAGCAGATGCAGCGTTTCCTGAATATCCCGCCAATCATCCTCGCCGATCAATACCCCCGCATTCCGCTTGCCGGCGATATGGACCGGTTCATGAGAAATTGCAGCCTGGTCTAAAAGCGATTGCAGCCGCGCGCCGGTCGCGTTAATGGTGCTCATGCTCCCATTATACGCCGTGGGCACAGGATGCCCACACGGTGCCACCAACGCCTGATCAACGCCCGACCATCTGCCTCACCCGCGCAAGCGCGTCTCCAGCGCGATCGCACGCGGGAAGAGCATGTTGTTCTCCTTGTGAACGTGCAGGTGCAGGTCCTCCTCAAACTCGCGCAGGCCGTCCAGCAGGGCCCTGAATGTGTTGCAGGCGTCGGC
>JBBQTU010000188.1:0-8344 GCA_038213005.1 Tepidisphaerales bacterium
ACCTTCTTCGCCGGGTCGCTGGAACAGGCCGTCGCCGCCCACCTCGCCGATGACCAGTCGCACATCGATGACGCCGAACTCAAACGCATGGCAAAGCTGATCCAGCATGCCAAGAAGGAAGGACGGTAACCATGTGGAACCAGACACTTTGGACGGTGTTGGTCGATGCCTCCGCCAAGTCAACCGTTCTGCTGCTGCTCGCGTGGCTCACGATCAGACTCCTGATGCGACACTCCTCCGCCGCTCGACGGCATCTCGTGTGGGCGGGCATGCTATGTGCCTGCCTGCTGATGCCGGCGCTATCAGCCACCCTTCCTCGGTGGCGGATACTGCCGAACTGGGATGCACAGCCTCTCCCAGTCTCTGTCACTTCAGCCTCAACTCCGGCCATCGCGGCACCATCCGTGAGTTCACTCACCATCGAGCAACCGGCATCGACGCCCGAAATCACGGCCAGTCCCGCACCCATGCATCCGGCCTGGTGGACGCATGTCACCTGGCGGCAATGGGTGATGCTGGCATGGTTCACCGGCGCGACGGGATGCCTGTTGCCACTCACCATCGGCCAACTGGCCGTGGCCCGGATATGCCGATCGACGCGGCCCTATCGCCACAGCAATCGTCTCGAAGCACCAGTGCTGTTGTCGGCCCGCTGCCGCATGCCTATGGCTTGCGGGATTCTGCGTCCACGCGTGGTATTGCCCGAAGAGGCGGAGAACTGGCCCGAGGCGCGCGTACAGGCAGTGCTCGAGCACGAGTTGGCGCACGTTCACCGGCGGGACTGTCTCTGGCAAACGCTGGGGCAACTCGCCCGAGCCCTCTACTGGTTCAACCCGCTGGCTTGGACGGCCCACCGGCAACTGCTCTGTAATGCTGAAAAGGCTTCTGATGATACGGTCATTACGCAAGGCTCGCGGGCATCGAGCTACGCCGAACACCTGATGGCCGTGGCAACCACGGGGCGATCCGACGCCATCCTGGCAGCCGCCGCCATCGCGATGGCCCGGCCAAACACCTTGGACGGAAGACTCATGGCAATCCTCGATTCGGCAAGAGATCGACGGCACCTGAACGCTCGAACCGTGCTGTTGAGCGTGTTGATTCTGATCTGTCTTGTCGGACCATTGGCGATGCTGAAGGCCCAGACTACCGCGGTCTCCAAGACCGATCGTCTGGACTTCCGCATGGCCATCATGCGCGAAGGGGATCAGCCCGCCGTGTCCCCGAACGACGCTGACCGGCTGCTCCACGAACTCGCTCAGCAGGGTCCCGATGCGCTCGAGAAGCAGCACACCGCCACGGCTTGGTTCCTGCTGGACGACAGCGCCGCCAAGGTCGCCGGGCGCGGTATCGTCGGCCAATGGAACGAGCACTCGTATCTCCTCGCCTCGACTGACTCCAAACACACGATGCTGGCTGACGAAGCCGGCAAGCGAGCGTGGGGGCTCGTGCGCGTTTCCGTAGCGAAGGATGCGATGAATCAGCCCGCCGTGGGTTTTGATTTTGACAAGGCCGGCGCCGAACGATTCGCCGCTCTCACCGGCTCCCACATCGGCGGGACGCTGGCCGTTCTGGTTGATGGGCGGGTCGTCAGCGCCCCCACCATCAATTCCGTCATTTCCACCTCTGGTGTAATCACGCGTTCTGCAATGACCGAGAAGGAGGCGTCCGATCTTGTTGCCCGATTACAGCGTGGCATGCCCGCAGTTTCCGGCCCGGTCTCCAAGCCCACAGGTTGGGAGGGATTTGGCACCGAGGTCGAGATCGTGGTTCCCGCCGCAGTGGGTGACCCGAAGGTGGGTGTATTGCGGCTGGCCGACGGCAAACTTGTCATCCCGCCACCCGAGGAGCCCAAAAACCTCTTCGGCGCAGAGTGGAATGACTGGGCACAGCAGTCAGGCGTCGACCTGACGGCATCCAACAACCAGATATTTAAGGGCCTGATGGGTTTCGATATGGCCGCCGTCCCGATTGGTCAGAAATTGCCGCCGGGCCTGCTATGGGCGCGGGCTCTGCGGGATCTCTCGCCGACGCTCAAGCCCGGCTCGCCCGCGCTGCTGAGCGCCGCCGGCACGCTTCCCGTTCACTACGCCATCCAGACGCGTAACCGAACCTTGGGCATCCTCTCAATTCTCGAATTGACCGATAGCCCCAAGGGCGTGAAGATCCGCTATCGTCTGCTTCTCCAGGACACTGGCACGGGTTCAGCCGCCAATGACCGCCCGTCCAGACCTCAGTACCCAGGCGGAGCCAGTTCGCGCCCGGTGATACCGACCTCCAACCCCACTGGGTGGCAATCTCAACTCAATGACGCCTATGCCCTGGCCGACGGACAGGCCGTCAAGCGTGTCCAGCCGCCCTTTGTTCCTGCACGCATGGCGTACTGGAGGATGAATGACCCCCGCCCGCCAGCAGACCGCACGTCCGCCCCGGATCAAATCGTTTTTCTGTGGAACGGCCAGGGAGTGGCCCATGCCGGTTCGGGCTGGGGCCTGATGGATCCGCTGGGCATGGTCCTGCAGGGGGTGATGCAATGGACTACTGCTGATTTCCAAGGCCCCGAAGAGCTATTAGCCCGGCGTGTGCCCGGCGATTGGGTCATCCGCAGTGGCGCTACCGAACAGGAGAAAGTCGCGGGCCTTCTGACGATTCTGCGACACGATGTCGACCCTTCGATCACGATCAAGAAGCAGCAGGTCGAGCGTGAGGTCATCGTAGCCCGAGGCAAGTTCCAGTACCAGCCGCACGCTGATGCCAGCGGCACGAACCAGGTGATCCTCTTCACCGACCCTTATGTCGCCGAAACCGGTGGCGGCGGCGGCGCCGGAACGCTCGCCTTCTTCCTCACCACGATGGGCAACTGCGCTGGCGTGCAAGTCGTCGATGAAGTGGATTCTGCCCGGCCGGAGATGGTCTCATGGCACACCCTTGAGTCCTGCTGGCTGAGCCAGCACTCTAAGGCTAAGGCTCAGGATCGCAGCAAGAACCTGGACTCCCTCTTGAAGAATGTCGCCGCCCAAACAGGGTTGGTCCTTACCCGCGAGAAGCGCAAGGCCGACGTGTGGGTGGTCAATACCCATTGAAGCTGCCCGGTCGAGGATGTCGCAGAAACGCGGAGTATCGCATGCGGAGCACATCCGGTTCGTTTGCGCGAGACCTGCTGCATGCCAGTCATGAATGGAGACAAGCACCCCCACAAAGGCCCGGTCTGAGGCAGAACTTCCCCCTGGTGATCGAAGAATGGCGAATGCCTCCGCGAACTTCACCTGTCGCGAACTTCGCCTTGACACCGCCCTTCGCCTTATCTATACTTTCCCGAACATCGACGCGCCATCTGTGCGCGCTGACCGGTGCTCTTTGACAAGTGAATATCTTTATTCATAGGCCGATACTCGCATCACCCAGATGCGAATGACTTCCTGGATAACATACCTAACCAGTGTTATTCTCTCTTCCTCATGACTGATGGTTGATGACTCAGCCTTCAGAAATAAACTCGCGCACCTTGCCCCCCAATTCGCGCGCAACTCATTATCTGACAAGGCCCCGCGATACCCCTCCCCCCTCCCCGCGCATACGTGCGCATCTGGGAGGCACCGCCCGCACCACCGGATCTTCTCCCGAGCACTGCCACATGAAAATATTGGACCAATCCGCCCATTCGGGTATTCTCTGAACGTCGTCCACAGACCCGGACGGGACATTTCGAGGTGATTTGCCAATGAGTACACCAATGGCCGAAACAGTCCAGCACAGCACCAAGGCATCGGCCGCCCACGACCCGGCCGGCTTCCACATTGAAAGCGCTGCCGACTTCCTTCCGTTGCCCCAACTGCGAGCCCTGCAACTCCAGCGTTTGCGCGCCATCGTCACGCGCGCGTACGACCGCGTGCAGATGTTTCGTCAGCGCTGTGATGAGCGTAAGTGGACGCCTTCGAACCTCCATGCCCTCGGCGATCTCGCCAGGCTCCCGTTCATGGTGAAGGCCGATCTGCGTGACACCTATCCTTTCGGCCTGTTCGCCAGCCCGATGGAAGAGATCGTGCGTCTGCACGCTTCCAGCGGCACCACCGGCAAGCCCATCGTCGTGGCGTATAACCAGCAGGATCTGGACGTCTGGTCCAGCGTGATGGTGCGCAGCTTCGCCGCCTGTGGCCTGCACCGCGGCGACATCGTCCAGAACGCCTATGGCTATGGCCTGTTCACCGGCGGCCTGGGCGCGCACTATGGCGCTGAGCAATTGGGCGCCACCGTCATTCCGATCTCCGGCGGCAACACCGAACGCCAGATCATGATCATGAAGGACTTCGGCGTCACGGCCATCTGCTGTACACCCAGCTACTTCGTCCATCTCATCGAGAAGGGCCACGAGATGGGCGTGGATCTGAAGAAACTGCCCCTCCGCGCCGGCGTCTTCGGCGCTGAGCCTTGGACCGAGCACATGCGGCAGTACATGCAGAACCAGACGAACATCCGGGCCTACGACATCTACGGACTCTCCGAGATCATCGGCCCGGGCGTGGGCGTTGAGTGCGACTGCCAGGACGGCCTGCACATCTTCGAGGACCACTTTTATCCCGAGATCATTAACCCCGAAACCTGCGAAGTTCTCCCGGATGGGGAAGAAGGTGAACTGGTCCTCACCACGCTCTCCAAGCAGGCGATGCCCATGATCCGCTATCGGACCCGTGACATCACCAGCCTGAACCCCGAGCAGTGCAAGTGTGGCCGAACCATCCGCCGCATCCGCCGGATCAGCCGCCGCAGTGATGACATGTTCATCATCCGCGGCGTAAACGTGTTCCCCTCACAGATCGAGACGGCCCTGATGTCCATCGAGGGCACGGTGCCTCACTACCAGATCGTGCTGACGCGCGACCAGGGCCTGGACAAGATCGAAGTCCGCGTGGAAGTGACCGAGGATATCTTCTCGGACAAGGTGCGGGCCATGGAAGGCGTGCAGCAGAAGATCGGCCACGCCATCTTCAACATCATCGGCATCCACGCGCAAATCACCCTGGTCGAGCCCCGAAGCATCCCACGCTCCGAAGGCAAAGCCAAACGAGTATTAGATCAGCGAAAGATGTAGCATAGGAGAAACAGATGAACGCGAAGGCACGAAGACCGCGAAGAGATCGCGAAGGAAGCACATGGCTGTATTCTTCGCGTTTTCTTCGCGTTCTTTGCGCCTTCGCGGTTGTATTGGGTTGACTACAAAAGGGAAACATTATGAAGCTTCAACAGTTATCGCTGTTCCTCGAGAACCGGCCCGGTCAGGTAAAGGTCCCATGCAAGGTGCTCACCGACGCGGGGATCAACATCCTCGCCATGTCGCTGGCCGACACCGAGCAGTTCGGCATCCTCCGGATCATCGTGAAGGACTGGAAGAAGGGCAAAGAAGTCCTGGAGAAGGCAGGCTGCGTGGTCAAGATGACCGAAGTCGTCGCCGTCGAGGTCGAGGACAAGCCCGGTGGCCTGCTGAATATCCTGGACGCATTCGAGAAGGCAAAGATGACGATCGAGTACATGTACGCCTTCAACTCGAACCGCGCCACCGGACGGGCCACGCTGGCGTTCCGCTTCGATGATGCCGACGCAGCCCTCGCTGTGCTGGAAAACAGCGGCGTCAACGCCCACTCGAACATCGAACTGTTGTAGCGCCGACTTGCGCTGCGGCCGCGGACGGGGCGATGAACCGCCCTATCGGACAGCGCCGCCGTGCCTCAGTGTCTCCGTACTGATCTTCGTCTTCTGGGAACACGACCATGCCAGTCAAAACCGAAAGCCGTATCTGGGACAAGAACGAGAGCCTCTCGCCTAAGGACATGGGCGTCCTCCAGACCGAGCGACTCAAGGCCCTGATGCGCCACGTCGCTCACGTGCCGTTCTACAAGCAGAAGTTCGCCGAACTGGGCGTCACGCCCGACTCCATCCGCAGCCCGGAGGATGTCCGCAAGCTGCCGATGACCACCAAGGCCGACCTGCGCGAACACTACCCGCTGGGTTTCATGGCAACCTCGCGAGGCAAGCTGGCTCGCATCCACGGCTCATCCGGAACCACCGGCAGACCCACCTTCGTCGCCTATACCAAGAAGGATCTGGAGACATGGGCGAACCTCTGCGCCCGCTTCCTGGTCTCCGGCGGCCTGCGTGAGGAGCACCTCTGCCACATCGCCTTCGGCTATGGGCTGTTCACCGGCGGCTTCGGCCTGCA
Source organism: Tepidisphaerales bacterium (assembly GCA_038213005.1). Classification (GTDB taxonomy): domain Bacteria; phylum Planctomycetota; class Phycisphaerae; order Tepidisphaerales; family Tepidisphaeraceae; genus JBBQTU01. The sequence continues at coordinate 6,215 of JBBQTU010000188.1, forward strand.
TTATGGCGTCGAGCGAGTTGGCGCCGCCGTCTGTCCCGCCGCCGGCGGGAACACCCCTCGCCACATCATGCTGATCCGCGACCTCCAGCCCGAAGTCCTCATCTGCACCCCCAGCTACGCCCTGCACATCGCCGAAGCCGCGCGGCAGGAAGGCTACGACCCGCGCAAACTCTCCCTCCGCTTCGGCCATTTCGGCGGTGAGCCCTGGACCGAAGAGATGCGCGTCAAGATCGAAGCCGAGTTCGACATGCTCGCCTTCAACAACTACGGCCTGTCTGAAGTCATCGGGCCCGGCGTCTCCGGCGACTGCATGGAACGCACCGGCATGCACATTCAGGAAGACCATTTCCTGGTCGAGTGCATCGACCCCATCACCCTGGAACCCGTCCCTGACGGCCAGCGCGGCGAACTGGTCTTCACCGCCCTGACCAAGGAAGCCTTCCCCCTCATCCGCTACCGCACCCGCGACATCGCCGTCCTGGATCACGCCCCCTGCGCCTGCGGCCGCACCACCTGCCGCATGAGCCGCGTGGTCGGGCGAAGCGATGACATGCTGATCATCCGCGGCGTGAACGTCTTCCCCTCGCAGATCGAAGAGGCACTGCTTCGTGTCGAAGGCACCGCCCCGCACTATCTCATCGAGGTCGCGCGCCCCGGCACGATGGACGAGGTCATCGTTAAGGTCGAGATCAGCCCGCAGACATTCTCCGACAAGATGCGGCAGATGCAGGAACTCAAGCGCCGCATCGACCACGAGATCCACTCGATCACCGGCATCCGCATGACCATCGACCTGGTCGAGCCCCAGACCCTGGAACGCTCGGCCGGCAAAGCCGTCCGCGTCCTGGACCACCGGAAGAAGCCGGCCTGAGTGCCGGGCCTGCGAGTTATGAGAACGGTGAACGGTTTAGCGAAGGAATAAGGATGAGCAGGAAGATCAAAGAACTGCGGGAACGACTGAACAAAGACTCTAACTCGACCCTGAAGGGGCTGGTCCTGATCGCTGCGATTCTGTTGACGATGGTGACAGCGAAGCAGCCGCTTGGCTCCCTCGGCGCTGCCGCTGGCGGGCTGTATGTAGCTTTCGCGCTGCTGCATATCTGGGACGAGTGGCTTAAGTGGTCAGCAGCCGGTAGGAACGCTCAGCATCAGGCACAACAAAGCGCGCAGCCGACGACGCCCGAGAAGCCATAAAAAGGGCACAGCAGCGGCAGGCAAGCGTCGCCTGACACTGCGTCCCTGACCTGCGCGGTTGCACCAATAGTGCCCTTGATCATCCCCACGACCCCTGCGAGGATTGGCTCATGCTTAATGTCGTTCGCTGGCTGGTATGGCTGGTCGCGTGGGCGGTGATGTCGCTGCGGTATCGCGTCACCGTCAACGGCTTGGATGCGGTGCGCGGACTGCGCGGGGCTATCATCCTGCCCGATCACCCGGGGTACATCGATCCGCCCAATGTAATCAAAGCCATCTGGCCAGCCCCGCGGCCGCGCCCTATCCTCAGCAGTCTGTACCAACCTGTGCTTGGACACTGTCGCTCGCCGTAGCCGCCGCCTCGCCACCGCAGCAATCTTCTATGTGGCCCTACCGCCCAGCCGGGGCCGCGTCGTCTTATGGGCCAAAACCGGCTCATACGACTCTGCTCAACTCCCGAAAAGTGACCAACGCCCGCAAATCACACCTCCTTCCGCTTCCGATGCGGAATCGCCAGGGCGTGCCCGTTTTTCAGGGCAGGCCGCGTGATGTGGCGATTGGCCGCCCCATTGAGCAGCGGCGGAACGAGGACTCGCTGCCGCGAGACGGCATTGCTGCGGCCGAGGCGGACCGCGCCACCAGTGCGCTGCTGCTCAGGGCTGGGTTTGGGCGGTTGTCCGGAAAAGCGGGCACGCCCGAATCGCCAGGGCCAAATCATTTGGTATTGGATGATTGCGTCAGCAGCTTGAACATGTAGTCGCGGTTACGCGCGGCCTTCTTCCGTGTGTTGCTGAGCCCCAGTTTCACGCTCTTGTCCCGCTTCAGCAGATTCAGGGCAATACGGCGGATCGCCGCCAGGTTCTGCGGACCATTGTCTTTGCAGACCTGGCATTCGTCTTCCCGGAATCCCATGTCCAGGCACCAGTGCTGACCGTT
>JBBQTU010000189.1:0-8294 GCA_038213005.1 Tepidisphaerales bacterium
TGCTCCGCGATGCCGGGATGGACCGCGAAGTCCTCACGCTGCTGGACCTGCACGACCGGGTTGACCAGCGTCGCGAGGATAATGCCCGGGAAAGGTGGCACTGGTATGTCGACCGCATCGGCAAGCCACGCCGCGAGATCAACATCGCGCTGACCGGCAAATACGCGGGACTGCGGGATGCCTATGCCAGCGTGATCAAGGCGGCGGAGCATTGCTCGGTGCATCTGGGCGTGGATGTGAAATTCCAGTTCATCGACACCACGACGCTGGATTGTGAAGCGGTGGAGCGACGCCTGGCCGGCTGTCACGGCATCATCGTGCCCGGCGGTTTCGGCGTCCGCGGAACCGAGGGCAAGATCGAGTGCATCCGCTATGCCCGCGAGAACAAGATGCCCTACCTGGGGCTGTGCCTGGGCTTCCAGATGGCGGTGATCGAATACGCACGCAATGTCTGCGGCATGCAAGGCGCCAACAGCACGGAATTTGATCAGGACTGCAAGTACCCGGTCATCGACATCCTGCCTGAGCAGAAGAAGATCGAAGGCCTTGGCGGCAACATGCGCCTGGGCGGCAAGGATGTGGACCTGCGGCCCAACACGCTGGTGTCGCGCTTGTTCGACAACGCGGCGCAGACCCGCTTGCGATTTCGCCACCGCTACGAAGTCGATCCACGCTTCATCAAGCAGCTCGAAGACGCCGGGATGATCTTCAGCGGTAAGCACCCAACCCAGCCAATCATGCAGGTGCTGGAACTGCCGCAGGATGTGCATCCGTTCTTCCTGGGCACGCAGGCGCATCCCGAGTTGACCAGCCGGCCGCTGCGCCCCAGCCCGATGTTTATGGGGCTGATCCAGGCGGCGATCGAGTTTGCCGCCAAGAGTGAGCCCGAGGAAGCGGTGGCGGTGGGCCAGTGAAGACTGGCGCATCGATACGTCTCGGGAAACGTAGGGTGGCGTCGGTACTCCGACCCACCTGAGGTGTGTCGTATCCACGACAGTCATTGACGTTATCAGCCTCCCATGCCTGAAATTCGCCTGGATAGTTCGTTGCCCGATGGTGAATGGGCCAGGCCGCTGGCGGCGGCAGAGCTGATCCTGCACTGCCCCGCCGCAGGGCCTGCAACGCTCAGCGACCCGGCCGGCCATGTGCTGCGAGAGTTCGCCGGGCCGCTGCAGGCGCTGCAGTGGCTCGATGAGGATCTGCGCACGCCCGGGCAGATCTTTCGCTGGGTGGGCTATCTTTCCTATGACCTGGGCCGGCTGTTTGAGAAACTGCCCACCACGGCGACAGACGAACTCGCCCTGCCGCTATTGCGTCTGACCCGGCATGGGGTGGCCCGCGAACCTGACTCGCAGACAAACCCCCTTCCAACCTCCCCCAAGGGGGAGGAGGAATACGGGGTGGGGAGATGCGGGGAGGAGAAATATAAGCTGGGCAGATGCGGGGACGACAAATGCGGGCTGGCGGATCATCTTCGCAGCAACTTCACGCGCCATGACTACATGAAGGCGGTCGCGCGGGCGATTGAATACATCGCGGCCGGCGATATCTTTCAAGTGAACCTGGCGCAGCGACTTGAGGCCGACCTGCATGTGAGCGCGAGGCAGCTCTATGCCCTGATTCAGGCCCGCTATCCCGCCTGGTACGCCGCCCTGCTGGACTACGGCGACCACGCGCTGGTGTGCAACTCGCCGGAGTTGTTCATCCGCGTCGAGCCGCAGGCGGATGGCAGGCGGCGGATCGTGACCCGGCCGATCAAGGGCACGCGGCCGCGAGATGCCGGGATGGAGCAGCAGCTCCGCGGCAGCATCAAGGATCAGGCCGAGCTGAACATGATCGTCGACCTGGAGCGAAATGACCTGGGGCGCATCTGCGAGATCGGCAGCGTGCAGGTGAGCGAGGCGCGAATGATCGAGGCTCACCCCACCGTGTTTCACGGTGCCGCCACGGTCGAGGGCATGCTGCGGCGGGACCTTGATCTGGTGGACCTGCTGCGGGCCGTGTTCCCCGGCGGAAGCATCACCGGAGCACCGAAGATCCGCGCCATGGAGATCATCGAAGAACTGGAACGCACCCGCCGCGGCCCTTACTGCGGGGCGATCGGGTACTTTGAATCGACAGGCCGGATTGAGCTGAACATTGCGATCCGCACGATGATCGTTCAAGATGGGCGGGTGCATGTGTCGGTCGGCGGCGGCATCGTCGCCGATTCCGACCCGCAGCAGGAGTATGAGGAAACGATTGTGAAGGCGAAGGCCGCACTGTGCGTCCTGGGGCTGGATCAGCAGGCATCTTCGCTTCCCTGAGCATTTGATATGGCAGCCGTCTGGATCAACGGACAACTCGTCGACGAGCGCGCGGCATCAGTCTCGATCCGCGACACGGGACTCCTGCACGCTGCGGGGGTCTTCACGACGATGCGGGCGGCCGGCGGGCGTGTGATCCGCCTCACGCAGCATCTTTTGCGACTTCGCGGGTCCTGCGAGACGCTGGGTATCCCGCTGGTGTATTCGGATGGTGAGCTGACGGCCGGGATCGAGCAGTTGCTGGGCCAGGAGAGACTGCCCGACGCGCGGCTGCGGCTGACGGTGACACGTGGAGCGGCGACGTCGGATACCCTGCACGGGACGCGGGGAAGCATCTTTCTGACGGCAAACGCGCTGCAGCCCTATCCCCAAGACCTTTACGCCCGAGGCATGAGTGTGGTCCTGAGCGATCAGAAGCTCAACCCGTACGACATTCAGGCGGGGCACAAGACACTGAATTATCTCTCGCGGCTGGCGGAGCTTCAGGAAACGCGGCAGCGGGGAGCCGACGAGGCGATCTGGGAGGACGCGCGGGGCTGGGTGCAATCCGGATGCATCAGCAACATTTTTATAGTCAAGGCCGGCCGGCTGCTGACGCCGCCGACGCGTGAAGATCTCGGCCGGGATGAGGCGGGCGCTGCCATGGCCAATCCTGGCAGCGCGGTCCTGCCAGGGATCGCGCGAGGGGTGATTCTTGAGCTGGCTGAGCAACTGGGGATCACGGTGCAGCGATGCACAATCGATCGCAGGGTGCTGATGCGGGCTGATGAGTGCTTTCTCAGCAACAGCCTGATGGGCGTTATGCCAGTGTGCAAAATACAGCAGAGTTCGTTGGGTGGCGGCAAACCGGGTGAACTGACGACTCAACTCATGCGTATGTACGAAAAGGCGGACGGAGGTTAAAAGTAGCCGGTGCGCCTGGCGAGGTCTGGAATGTAGGTGCTGGTCTGCTTTAGAATTGGCAGACAGACGGAGGTCTGTTAGTGATGAAGAGCCTGCCACCAAGTTCGACGTTTTTGAGCGCTATCGATTCATACGTGAAGATCGCCTATGCGGCGTCGCCCCCATCGGCGGTGCGCTGCAGGATCGACACGCTTCGCGCCATGCCCGAGAGCGAGTTCTACACTTCGGCGGTGCTGGAGCGCGACGATCCGCGGCACCCTCATCGGTTCTGCCTTCGCCTGGGCAACCAAACGTACCCACACATGAAGCTGGTGCTGCTGCGGCAGGACACCGACGGGTTCGCTTTCGGGGTCGAGGAGCATGACAATCTCGCGACCACGCCAACGCCCGGTTCGCGGGAGTGGCGGTTCTTCCAGCAGATGATCGCCCACAACAAGGAACTGGCCGAGCGCATCGAGGCGACGTGGAAGCAGGAGCGTCTCCCGGTGCTGCCGCGCGTGCATGGGGTGACCAGAGCACTACTGGTCCCCAACAAGATTCCCGTCAGCGTCGGCTGAGTTTCTTCAATCCAGAAACCAGAATGACGAACCGAATGGCCAGCGCTCGAATCCGAACTTCGGGCTTTTGAACTGTTTCGGAGTTCGAGTTTCGGATTTCTGCAGTCCCGCCAGCTACTACGTCTTGCGTTTGCGTCGCCGCAGTTCGGCGTCGATGAAGTCGTCAAGTTCGCCGCGATCCAGCACGCTGTCGACGTCGCCGGTCTCCACGTTGGTGCGGTGGTCTTTGACGCGGCGGTCGTCCAGGACGTAAGAGCGAATCTGGTTGCCCCAGGAAATCGCGCCCTTCTCGCCCATCACCTTCTTGAGTTCCTCATCGCGCTGGGCCTGTTCCAATAGATCGAGTTTGCCTTGGATGATCGCGATCGCCAGGCGGCGGTTCTGCTGCTGCGAACGTTCGACGGAGCAGGTCACAACCAGGCCCGTGGGCTTATGCGTGATGCGGACGGCCGACGCGACCTTGTTGACGTTCTGGCCACCCGGGCCGCTGGCTCGGACGAAGGCGACGATGTCCAGGTCGGCTTCGGGAACCGCAGCGCCTGCGTCGGCCTGTTCAAATTCGGGCACGACATCGACCGAGGCGAAAGAGGTCTGCCGCTTGCCCTGGGCGTTGAAGGGGCTGGGGCGGACCAGGCGATGCACGCCGGCTTCGACCTTCATGTAGCCGTAGGCATACTCGCCCACGACGTGGAAGGTTGCGCTCTTGATGCCGGCCTGCTCACCATACTGGCGGTCGACTTCGGAGACGTCCCAGCCACGATGTTCAAAGAAATAGATATACATCCGCGCGAGCATCTCGGCCCAGTCCTGGGCCTCGGTGCCGCCGGCGCCGGCCTGGATGGTCACGAAGCAGCTCAGGGGATCGTTCTTGTCGCCCAGGATGGACTGGAGCTCGACCTTCTGGCCCTTCTTCTCAAGGTCGGCGAGCATCTGGTCGGCCTCGTCCCGGGAGGCCTGATCATTGACCTCCTCGGCAAGCTGGTAGAGGGCTTTGACGTCATCGATCCCCTGGAGCACAGCCTGGACGGGCTCGATGGTCGCCTTGAGGATCTTCACCTCGGAGATGATGGGCTTAGCCATCTCCTGGTTGTCCCAGAAGCCCGGCGCGCCCATCTTGTCTTCCAGTTCCTTCTTGCGTGCGATGCGTGTCGGCAAGTCAAAGAGAGTCCCGGATGTTTTGCATCCGGGCCGCAAGGTCCTCGATCGATCGGGCAAGGTTGTCGTGAATCATGGGCGCTACTGTAGGCGAAAACGATGCCATGCGACAGAGACACACGAACCAACGGGCGTGCCGGGCGTGCCGGGCATGCCTGTTTTTCGGGGCACGCGATTTCTCAGCCCCAACGGGGCGGCATACGTAACCCCAGGGTAAGCGTACTCGCGGAGCCCTGGGTAGGAACCATTCACCCTGAATGAGCCCTGAAAGGGCGACACCTCTTTCAGCATCCGATTCGCTCCAGCCACCCGCTGACGCATAACTTACATCTGCCCGAACAAACGGGCACGCCGCGAACCAACTGCGGATCAGGTCTATAGCGGAGCCGCCGCTGGAATCGCGGGTGCCGCGGGCAGCGCGGACGGGACAATGGGAAAACCGTAGCTGGGCGGCTCGGGCGTGAGCATAATGCGATATTGTTCGCCGAACTGCTCGAGGTAGTAGATGCAGTAGGATCGAAGCAGCACGTAGGTCGGCAGCAGGATGACGGTGCCGAGATAGGGCAGCGCCGCGAGGCAGCAGGTGCAGCACGTCGCCATCGCGGCGATCATTCCAACCGAGAGCGTGAGCAGAAATCGCATGGCGTAGAAGAGCGTCAGGCTCCACATGTGCCCTGGGACGATCTTGGTCCAGAAGACGCCCCAGGCCGGCATAAAAGAGCAGTGCTGTGCGTACATGATCGGGACGACGAAATCGCTCACGCAGGCGAGAACCGTGGCGCTCAGAATAATGACCACCGGCAGGAGGAACACCCCCAGGATGATGGCGTAAATGGCCGGGGTGCCAAAGGTGAACTTCATGATGTCGGGCCAGGCAACCCAGACACACAGCACCATGGCCGACAGGCTCGCCAGAGCGGCCAGCAGCGTGAGGATGGTGCGGAACAGGAAGAGGCTGTTGGCCTGCTGCTTGAACTGCTTCCACGGGCGGGCGACGAGATCTGTCCGGCGGTTGGTTGCGACGCCGTCCAGGAACATGAACTGGCCACGTGCCTGAAGCCACTGGAGCAGCAGGAAAAGCGCGAGGCACAGCAGCAGGACGATCGCGCCGATGCCAACCACCAGCACGAGATGGGCGAGGACCCAGTCTTTACCAGTGTCGAACATCTGGCCGGGCGTCTGCGACGGGGCCCCCATGCCACCTGTGCCTCGCCGGCCGGGTCCCCCGCCGCCGAAGTTGCCTGTGGGGAAGTTGAAGCCGCCGCCGCTTTGCCCGAGGTACGCCAGCCAGGCGCAGAACCCGAGCGTGAACCATCGCCCCATATCAAAGGGCTTGAAGCAGATCAGGACCATTCGATCCCATGCCAGGCCGATAGGCTTGATTACCGATATCTCTGCCATGTATCTCCTAATTCCGGGTGTCCATGATGAGGCCGGTCTGAGCGAGGGTCAATAGTCACCGGCGGCCAGCCGGAGTTGGGCGTCTCTGGAATCCGAATGGCGAGCGCTGCGACGGCGAGTAGGCCTGGAACACGCGATGCGTGGCGAAGGAGAACCAATATGCGAACGCGGGCGGAGAGTGATAAAAGCATTAGCTGCGTCCGTCTCCGATTCCTCATGCTGCGTCCTACTCCGATCCTCTTGCCCAGACTGGCGTCTCCGTTTCCAGACCCCGCAGGGTGGCTACATCATGTTCATCGGCGCCTGCAACGTTCAAGGCGATATTCCAGTGGCGATGTCTTCATCCCTTTCCTGAACGCGCTCCAGAAACGTTCGCGACTGGCAAAACCGCAGCGTTCGGCCACCTGCGGGACGTTCATATCCGTCTCGGTCAGGAGGTGGCACGCGCATTGTAACCGGGCGCGCGTCACTTCTTGCTGCAGGCTGCGCCCTACCAGGGAGCGAAACCGCCTCTGCAATGTGCGGCGGGGCATAATGACGTGCTCGACGATATCTCCAATGCGGATCGGCTCGTGAGCGTGCTGGGCGATATATTTCAGGGCTGCCGCAATATCCGAATCGGCAACCAACATTCTGTTGGTGCTGGTCCGCTCAATCACGCCGACCGGCATGACACGTACCTGCTGATCGGGACGATGGCCGGCCATCAATTCATCCAGCAGCGTCGCGGCCCGATGTCCCACCCGCTGTGCGCCCAGTTCAATGCTGGAGATCAGCGGATGTCTCAGGTGACACAGCAATTCGTCGTTGTCACAACCCAATACCGAAACCTGATCGGGGACGTTAACATTAAGCATCCGACAGGCTTCGATCACCTGGACTGCCCCGGCGTCGCTCATGGCGAATATGCCGATCGGTTTGGAGAGGCGATCAATCCACCGCACCAGCGTGCTTCTTTCGCCGATCTGCCCCCCGCCCCAGACTTCGCTGTTGCCGCGGATCGGTGGTGCCAGGTCAAGGGGTATCCCCTCCGCGTCGGCCACCCGCGCAAAGCCCTGATGCCGTTCAATGGTGAACTGCAACTGAGCGCTTCGCAACAATCCCAGTCGGCGGAAACCGCTGTCAATCAGAAACTGTGCTGCCATGGCCCCCACGGCATTATCGTCGACGCTGACCCTTGGGCAAGCAATATCAGAATGCCAGTTGAAAACGTCCACCATGGGCAGCCCGCTGCGAAGCAAGGCTTCCGCTATCGGCCGATTCCACAACGCGGCGATAACGCCATCGGGCTTCCAGCCACGCAATATTCGCAATCCATCGGTCGAGACGTTGCCGGCTTCGCAACTCCATCCTTCACGTTGTCGCAGATACTCGAAGATTCCGTTGAGCACGGCATGGTGATAGCCGACGTCGCGTTCGATAAGCAAAAGGACTTTGCGTGAGGGGGTCAAGTGAGGCTCCAGTCTGGCACAATCCATCACATGATAAGACGTACTACGTCACAAAGCAATAGGTATATTGCCTGAACACGGGACCAGAATGTGATGCATGTAGCACACGGGGGTTCCGGAATGTGTCACTTCCCGCCAAGGCGGGACAGGAGATGGTATGATGTATCGTGGAATGTTGGCAAAATGTGTGGCCATGACGGTGGGCAGTCTTCTTATGGGCACTGCCGCCCAAGCGGCAATGGTCGCGTCCGACGCGGCATCGAACGCCGTATATACGGTTGGGGAGAAGTACGACGGCCTGAACGGGGGAACGGGGTTCCAGCCCTGGGTGACCGTGCCCAACGTCAATTACGGAACCAACAATGGGGCGCCGCTCAACAATTCGTCTCAGGGGTACAACTCGCTGGGCGCCAATGCGTTCAGCCTCTACGCGTTCGATAACGGCGGCATGGGCTCATCGTCGGCGACGCGGGCCTTCACCGATAACTCAGGCACCGGTGTTGGCGCGCTCGACGCCGGGC
>JBBQTU010000190.1:0-8269 GCA_038213005.1 Tepidisphaerales bacterium
CAACCTCCCCCGAGGGGGAGGAGCAGGAGGCTGATGCGCTGCTCCTTGAGGCTGGAGACGAGGCGTCCTGCTTGATGAAGGTGATCTGCGAGAAGACGCCGCCGTTGCGGATCGCGAGGCCCTTCTTGTCGCTGAACAGGACGTGGTAGCCTTCCTTGTGGCCGGCGCGCACGAGGATGGCGCTGATCCAGCCGATGCCCATGCCGCCGACGCCGCTCATGTGGATGCGCCAGATGGGCTTTTCAGGGGTCGGGGCGTTGAGCCAATCCGGATCGGGCAGTTTGTCGAGCGCCAGGTTCGGCAGGGTATAGCGCCGGCGGTGGTTTTTGAGCAGGGTGATGCGCTCGAAGCTGGGGCAGGGCTTGATGTCGGTACCGAGTTCGTTGGTGGTGCGCACGCGTTCGCAGGCACCATCGCTGACGCACCAGGTCAGGTCGGTGTCGATCTTTCGGCCGTAGTCGGTCTGGACCTGCATCAGTCCGGGGCAGCCGGTCTGATTGACGCATTCCAGGCAATTTTCGCAGACGTCGGTGGCGACGTTCATGAACTGCTGCTTGGGCAGAAAGCCGAACTCACGGATCTGCTTGCGCTGCTGCTTGAGCTCCGTGCGGTGATGGGTGATGCCGCATTCCTTGTCGGCGATGATGACCTTTACGCCGTCTTTCAGGATCGTCTGCTCGACGACCTGGTAGTAGCGGTCGCGATCGTCGGGGCGCATCTTGTGGATGATCATGGGGACGCTGGCGGCCAGGCCGCGGAGCATCTTCTCAATGTCCTGCATGAAGGACTTGTTGCCCATGAGGTCGGTCTCGGTGCCGGCGTGGGTCTGGTGGCCGGTCATGGCGGTGGTCTTGTTTTCCAGGATGATGAAGGTGATGTCCTGGCCGGCACTGACGGCGTTGGAGATCGCCAGTTCACCGGAGTGGAAGAACGTGCTGTCGCCCATGAAGACGATCTGTTTGTTGCTGATGAACGAGTCGATGCCGCTGCCGGTCCCGGCGCCCAGGCCCATGCCGGAGTAGTTGTGCATCAGCGGGTCGGTGGGGGGGAACATCAGCATCGTATAACAGCCGGTGTCACCGTGGGCGAGCAGGTCGATCGGGCCTCGCCTGTGATTCTTCTGCATGTACTCGGGGTTGGCGAGGTTCTTGCGCAACTGCAGCAGGGCACTGGCGCTGTCGCGGTGGGGGCAGCCGGGGCAGAAGGTGGGGCTGCGGCGGACGACGTTGTCGACCAGGATCGGCAGGGGCGACTTGCCGGTATCGCGCAGGGCCTTCAGATACGTCCCCATGCGATCGCGCAGGTCGGCGGGGATTTCGGCGATCTTCTGGAGGAAGGGGAAGAGCGCCAGGGCCAGGGCCGAGGGGTTCAAGCCGCGGGCGGAGGGGATGCCATTGCCATCCTGCCCGGCGGGGATCATGTTAGGCAGGTCAGCCCTGGGGTTGGCGGGCTCAAATTGCAGATTGGAGAGCGACGGCTTGAGGTCGGGGAATCGCTTGCCGAACAAGCGCGAGGCGATCTCGCCGGCGCGGTCGCTGGGGAGCTGGGCGAACAGCGTGTCGCGGATGGTCTTTTCGAGGAAGCTTCGGCGTTCCTCGATGACGATCATGAGGCGGCAGGAGCGGGAGAAGGTTTCGACCAGTTCGACGTCTGCGGGGTAGCTCATGCCCAGTTGCAGGATGGGGAACTGTCCGCTGAGTCCGGTGTCGGTGAGGATCTGCTGGAGGTAGGGGCGGGCGACGCCGGTGACGATGAAGCCGACGGGGAGCGGACCCTGGCCGGTGCCGACGTTGAGGATGCGGTTGATGCCAAGTTCGCGGGCGGCTTTGACGGCCAGTGCGAAGCGGGCGGGGATTTCCAGTTCCTTGAGCCAGGTCCGCGGCGGGAGGAGTACCGTGTCGCTGATCGGCAGCTTGGCGGTGTCCAGTTCAGTGCGGTTCTTGGTGGTGATCTGGGGGAATCGGTTCTGGTGGCACTGCACCGTGCCGCCGCCGTCGGCGGTGGCGGGTGTGACGACATAGCCGACATACAGGCGCGCGGCGCGCGAGAGTTTGAAGGAGAGGTTGATCCAGTCCTTGAGCTGCTGGATGTCGCCGGGCTCGATCACGGGCATGCGGAGGTGTTCCAGCAGGAAGCGGCTGTCGGCCGGGACTTGCGTGCTTTCGCACCAGGGATCGTCGCCGGTGATGACGACGGCTCCGCCGGCGGGATTGGGGCCGGCGAGGTTTGCCAGGGCCAGGGCATCAGAGGCCACATGCAGGCCGACGCTCTTCATGGCGGCGATGGACTGTATGGGAAGCATCTGCGAGCCGTTGAGGGCGGCGCAGGCGAGGGCTTCGTTGTTGGCTTGGAAGGCCCGAACGCTCTTCTCGACCAGCAGCGGGGCGATTCCGGAGAGGGTGTCAAAGAATCCGGCGACGGGGGAGCCGGGATAGCCGGTGTAGAGGCTCACGCCGCCATCGACCTCAAGGCAGCCCTTGATCAGCAGCTCATTGCCGGTGAAGACTTCGGGGCCGGAGTTAACAAGAAAACGATCGTCGATTTTGGGCATGATGTACCAGTCGTTTCTGCCACAGGTGCAAAAGGTGCGGATTGCTCCGATGCCTTCCCCGGCGTGGCTTACGACCATTACGAATGGCCGCAGGAGACGCCGCAATACTGTGGCTAAGGACTCTTAGCACCCCGCCGGGAGTTTATGGCCGGCCGGGCCGTACTCGGCGGAGGTTCACATCCGTCGGCAGGACAATCGTATCACCGATATGCAGAATCTCAACTGTGAACGAGAGATTGTGGTGAATGCCAGGCAATGACATCTGCCAGACGAAGCGGGTCACAGCGTCCCACCCCGGGGGGCCGGGGAGTCGGGCGGAAGGGCGAGACACCCAAGACACGGGGACACGGAGACGGGGCAGGTGCGCAGGCTTTTGCGAGGGGGGAGGGGGGGTAGCGCGGGGCCTTGTGGGATCAGGAGTTACGTGCGATTGAGGGGGTCAGGTGCGCAGGTTTCGCCGCATGAGGCGGAATCGCGAAATCCGAAGCCGCTTGAGGGGGCCAGGTGCGCAGGTTTCGCCGCATGAGGCGGAATCGCGAAATCCGAAGCCGCTTGAGGGGGGAAGCTCGAAATCCGAAGCTCGAAATCCGAAACAACGGGGGAAACGGGAAAGGGCCGAAGTTCGAAACTGAAACGACGGCATCGAATCCTATCGGTTAGGTATGCAATCAAGTGAGCAAAATCGGACCTGGCAGATGCGGTTATCCACTTGTCAGAGCACCAAGACGGGCCTAATACTCGGCCGAAAGCCGCCAGCGTGGGGGGGCTGGAGGCCTCATTCATAGTATACGCTTGAGTGTGGGATTTGTTCAAGTATATTTTCTGATTTTAGAAGGGTCCATATTCCTCATCCCAGGCCTCTGAGACGATTCCATTGCCTCGGCGAGTGCCGGAAAATTAACTGCTGCCGGAACTGCCAACCTTTCTTCGGCCCGCTTTATTTTTCGACAAATCGTTGATGGCGTGACTAGCATCATCAGAGATATTTGAGGGTGTTCCTCGGGTATAAACGGAATCACAATAGACGGAGGTCTTATGTCGGCCAACAATGACCGAAGCGTATCGAAAATCCTTTTAACTGGTGCCGTCGCTTTATTCGCCCTAGGCATAGGACAGGCTCAAGCAGCTACGTTTGACATCACATTCACTGGAACCGTCGCCAACGGTATACCCATCAATTTCGACTCCGGCGGCTTACACTATGACACTTGGCAGGTGCAAATGGATCCATTTGGTCCGTTCACCGTTTCGCAAGGCGATACCATCAACGCCACCATCAATTTCGATAGTACCGTCACCACTCCGGCCTCAGTCCAACGCACGACTTTCACCTTTGGTCTGGATGGTCCGAACTTTCCCGCCGGTGATGTAGGAACCTCTGGCTCCACCGCCTTTTTCCTTAGCAACGTTGCCGGTCTCAGCGGTCCCGGCGGCACCGGCAGTGCCGGTTGGATTCCCAATTCGATAGGCTTTTTCCCTCCCGACAATGGGGTGATCACCTTTGACTCAGTTACGTCCAATTTCACCGTTGATACACTCTCCGGCAGTGCTACCCTGGACAATGCCAGATTTGTTTCGTACGTCGTCACCCCTGAACCCGCCAGCATGGGGATTCTGCTCATCGGCACTGCTCTGGTTGGCCTCCGCCGCCCCAAAGATCGGTCTCAAGCCTAATCCGGTTTACGGTTTATGGCATTAATCACCCCGGTCAATTCCGATAAGGTTGACCGGGGGGGCTCTGTCGCTATGAGGGAATGAACGGGGATTGCGCCAGGTAATTTCGGGAGAGGAGAGTGTGGTGTGTCAACAGAGGACGACTCATCATTTTTTGCCGGAAACGAATCCAGGCCCAGGCCCCTTTTTATTTTGCCGCGAGCGCGCCTGTCTGGAATAATACGGATTCCGCCAGGAACGGGTGCAGCCGACGCACTGGCTGTGATCTTCGGGGGAGGCGTGGGGCGGTCCTGTGCGGGTGGGGACGCCTCGCACTACTACTTCCGCGAGCGCGCCTGTTTCAGGTGGAGTCCGTATCATACGCGGGCCGGGGCCGATCAAGCGGCAGCGGTCGTAGCGCAGTATGCCCCGAATGCCCCGCCTGCACATGCAGGTCTTTCCTTGCAGAGACGCGGGGGAAGCATTCCTGCCAGAAAACCCCCTCCCAACCGCCCAGGGGGAGGAGACAAATGCGAGTTCTGGCGTGAAAACGACTCTCACGAGAAAAACCTACAAGCGTAAGCGAGTGTCCCCGTCGCCCGCCGCGGGCATTCACTGCTGCGTCACCTGCACCTGTGCCCAATAGGCCGATGCATTCTGCACGCCGCTGGACTGATGGACCAGTTGAAGCCGCGCCTCCTGGCCGGCGAAGCGCGTGAGATCCACGTCGACCGTCATCCAGCCATCCGGCGCCGTCTTCCGGTTCACCTCGATCCGCTGGACTTCCTGCTCGTTCACGCGCACCAGCAGATTCCACTGGCCCTCAGCATGCCGCCCGATCGTCAGCTTCAGGTGGACCTGCTTGCCGGCCGCGAGTTTCATCGTCGTCTGCAGCCGACACGCCACATCCCGCGTCAGCGGATAGGTGACAAACACGTTCTTCTTCGACTGCATCGTGGCCTTCAGACCCGGGTTCATCTCGGCGGCGCAGTTGTCGAAGAACCAGTACGGCAGGAATTGCCCCAGTTCCTTTTGCAGTCGCTGCTGCAGTTCCTGGCCGCCCTTGGCGTCGGCGAAAAACAGGCCGGTCATGTGATCGCCCGTCGGCCGGTCCTGCGGGATCGAAGTCCCGCGCCGGTGGAGCAGCAGCCACTCATAAAACTCGCGGTTGCCGTAGTATTTGGGCCAGAGGTAGTGGTCCGCGTGCGGGACCGGGGCATACGTCACGTCGATGCCCTGCGCCTTGATCGCGTCGACCATGTGCTGCGAGCCGGGTTCGCTACTGGCATCTGCAGTTCCCGAGATCACCAGGAATGATGTGCCGCTGCCGCGCAGGGCACTGGCCACAGCCTGCGCCTCATGCTCGCGCGACACGATCGGCGCGACCACCGCGAACAGATTCGGCGCTTCCATCGCCACCGCCCAGCAGCCCTTTCCGCCCATCGACAACCCGGTCAGGTACAGCTTCGACGCATCAATATCCCACTTCGTGGCGGCCGCCCGTACCAGCCGCGCCACCGCCGAGGACATATCCGGCGAAGGCCACTCCCGGTCACTGGGACACAGCGGCAGCAGGATGACCATCGGCATCCACTTCTGCAGCCCCGCCTGCCGGCTCATATCCACCGGCACCCCGCAGTTCATCACCGCCGACGGATCGCTGCCCCGCTCGCCCTTGCCCGAAAGAAACGTCAGCATCGGCCACTTTTTGCCACCGGCTGAATATCCCTCCGGCAGATACAGAGAAAACGGCATCTCCCGCGACCGCCCACCCTCCTGCCAGCGGTAGACCATGTAGTGATAGCCCGGCGTGGAGGGATTGGCGCTCTCCTGGCCCCATCCGCTGAAGGCGCCCGCCGGCGCGCCACCCGGCCGAGCCGTGTTCGCCCGGACGCCCTGGGCAAGCCCGCCCAGCACCAACGCAAGCACGATGATCGCGCAGAAAAACCTCGTTCTGGTCATGATGGTCCAGTCCCCTCAAAACAACACGCAGCGAGGATATCGGCATCCTCTGGGGTACGTACCAGCGTCGCGGTGAGATGTTGAATGCTCCCGTCATTGTCGCGCTGCCGCGTCCGCTCCGCTTGGGCGTGCCCATTTTTCTGGGCGGCCCTTGGGACTGCGGTGGCACGCCCCTTCATGGCTGCGCCCGCTCCCCCCGTCGCTTCCGCTGCGCCTATCGTTTATAGTTCTGCGTTTTCCGGCCGGCGATGTGGAACCTGTTGCTGCGGCCGAGTTATTACGAGTTGTACTATGGATGCATTCGTCTACCGTAACGGTGAGCTGTCCTGCGAAGATGTGCTGGCGGAAAAGATCGCCACGGACTTTGGCACGCCCGCTTATGTCTACTCGAAGCAGACGATCCTGAATCACTACCAGCAGATCGCCCAGGCTTTCGCGCCGGTGAACCCCACCATTTGTTTCTCGATCAAGAGCTGTGGCAACATCAACCTCTGCCGCATCCTGGCCGAGGCCGGCTGCGGATTTGACGTCACCAGCGGGGGCGAACTCTATCGCGCCCTCCAGGCTGGCGGCGAGCCCGGCAAGATCATCTACGCCGGCGTCGGCAAGACCGACGAGGAGATCCGCTATGCCCTGGAGACCGGCATCGCCGCGTTTAACATCGAATCCGAGGAAGAGGCCGAGAACATTGACCGCATCGCCGGCGAGATGGGCAAGCGGGCCGTCGGAGCCTTGCGCGTGAATCCCGACGTCGACCCCCACACCCACAAGTTCACCAGTACCGGCAAGAAGGAAACCAAGTTCGGCGTGGACATCGAGCGGGCCGAGGCTTTTTTCGCCCGGTTCCGCACGCTGAAGAATCTCCAGATGGCGGGGGTTCACATCCACATCGGCTCACCGGTCTATGAGATCGACCCTTATGTGCAGGCCGTGAAGAAGATGACGGCGCTGATCGACCGCCTCATGCTCCAGGGCCATCGCATCGAGTGGCTGGATCTGGGCGGCGGATATGCCGTAAATTATCTTCACCCCGATCAGGCCCTGCCGATCAGCGAGCACGCCCGAGCATTGCTCCCCCTGATCAGTGGCAAGCCCTATCGCATCGCCATGGAGCCCGGCCGATACATCGTCGGAAACGCCGGCGTGTTGCTCACCCGCGTGCTCTATCGCAAGACCGGCGGTGCCAAGAAGTTCGTCATCATCGATGCCGGCATGAACGACCTGATTCGCCCGGCGCTGTACGATTCGTATCACTTCATCTGGCCCACCAGGCCGGACCAGCCGAACGTCCCGGACTCGCGCAACAAGGACCACCTGCCAATGAACGGCGAGATCGTGGACGTCGTCGGCCCGATCTGCGAAAGCGGCGATTTCCTGGCCCACGACCGCCCACTGCCGGTCACCAAACGCGGCGACCTGCTGTGCGTCTTCACGGCCGGGGCCTACGGCTTCTCGATGAGCAGCAACTACAACAACCGCCGCCGGGCCGCCGAAGTGCTGGTCGACGGAAGCGAAGCCAAACTCATCCGCCGCCGCGAGACGTGGGAAGACCTGGTCGCGGCCGAGCGAATGTAGCACGACAGCGCAGCTTCATAACGATGCGATAAAGTGGGGCGGGCCGCCTCGGCCGCCCATTGGGTTGTCAGGATTGCCCGCTCGGGCAAACACGCCGGCCTCGGGCTGCGTATGATTGTTGCGATGGCACAATGGCTTGAACATGGCGTGGTCCTGCTACTCGTGGCATGCTGCGCGGCCGTAATCGCCCGCGGCATGCTCCGATGGGTCGCCGGCCGACAGCGCGGCGGCTGCGGCGGCTGCGGCGGGTGCGAGCCAAGATCCGCCGACAAACCGGCCGCCAAGCCCACCGCGCGAGTCGTGTTTCTGCCCGCAGGACAGCTCGGCCGCAAACGGTAGACAAATGCCGGCCTCAAATACGCTTCTCGGAGGAACACGTCCGGGGAATCACATTTGCTTGCGGAGCAGGCTCATCTTTATATGATGTATAGGCGTAGTCGTCGCTTTGTGGGCGACCCTGAGTTTTCACTTTCCTCAAGGAGGTTCCGTGATCTCGTTTCTTGCACAACAGTCCGATAATTCCGGCGC
>JBBQTU010000191.1:0-8203 GCA_038213005.1 Tepidisphaerales bacterium
GGCTTCCTCGTTCGCCAATTACCGTGTGCTCCAATCGCAACGGCTTCACCACCCGGGCCTTCCAACCATCATCGCAGAAGGGCGGGCTGCGGGAAAGGTCCCGGCCCCATCGCACTGCTCATTCGTGGTTTCGTCGGCATCCTCAGGCGTGATCGCTCGGCAACCAGACGGGCTGCCGAGGCGGCGGCCGCGGGTGGCGAGTGCGAGGAATCGTCACGCAGGCAGTCGCTTGCCTTTCCGGAACGTTTCTTCATACCGCACGCGCTGGCGTGGACGCCTGTGTTGCCTTCGACACAATCTGAATGTCTCGGCATCCGCGGTTCCCGGCTAATCGGTTCACGCCGGACAAGTGTGACGAGGCTGCACCGTTCGCTTTATGCTACGGCCCGGAAGATTGCTCGCCCTTCACCGAAAAGGGCGTTTACATTCGAGCTTTCATTTCATGAGTCACCTCACTGAAACGTCGAATATCACTACATGGGTAACACGCCAGTTCCCATGGTTGGTCTTTCACCAACTGGACAAGCAGCCGTACTGGCTGCGGCAGATGCCACACACGGCGGAGTACCCTCGATGAACACGGATGAACCGGATGATCGTCCGGGGCGGCGGGCTCCTTGCGCCGGGATGGAATCATGTCCTGTTGGCTTGTCCCCTGGCTTGTCCTGCCGCTCTCGACAGACGCTCACCCAGGGATATCCGTGGCTTCGAGCCGCTTCAGTCGGGCGTCGGGAATCGCGACACCCGCCGGGAAGCGCTGAAAGAGTCTTTGTGACTGCCGCTCACCATAGGTGAAATGCCCACTCCGCGACTTCCTTGCTTGAGCGATGGCCGTTGAAACAAGTTCACCGGTGTGGACGGAATAGCGTCAACGTCACCCATCTCCCCCGGGTGGCACGTTTGGGCTTTCAAGCTGAAGCAGGTCTTCCGACCGGAGGGTTCTGCCCGTTTTGCGTTTCGGCGGCTTTGCGTAGAATGCCGACCGGTACTGTGTGACATGCTCTGGCGGGTACTCCGGTCTGAGCACGTCCCGACAACGGAAGGAAGAACCCATGGCTCGGAGTCCACTGGCCGGTCAGAAGGCCCCCGCCGATCTGCTCATTGATGTCTCGCGTCTGGAGAAGCTTTACTACCAGAACAAGCCCGACGTGGCGGCCCCCAGCCAGAGGGTGGCGTTCGGCACGTCCGGGCATCGTGGCACGCCGCTGAACTCAAGCTTTAACGAGGCTCACATCCTGGCGATCACGCAGGCGATCTGCGAATACCGCAAGCAGCAGGATGTCGACGGCCCGCTGTATATGGGCAAGGACACCCACGCGATGTCAGGCCCGGCGCAGCGGACGGCGATGGAGGTTCTCGCGGCCAACGGGGTGACGACCGTCATCGCGGACCAGGACGACTTCACCCCCACGCCGGTGATTTCGCACGCCATTCTCACGCATAACCGCGGCCGCGACCGCAACCCGGCCGACGGCATCGTGATCACGCCGTCGCACAATCCGCCGGAAGATGGCGGATTCAAGTACAACGCCAGCAACGGCGGGCCGGCCGACACGGATGTCACTTCGTGGATCGAGAACCGCGCCAACGAACTGCTGGCGGGCGGCAACCAAGACGTCAAGCGTCTGCCGTATTCCGCGGCGATGAAGTCACCCACGACCCACGCACATGATTACATTACGCCTTACGTCAATGACCTGGCTGATGTGATCGATATGGACGTGATCCGCAACTCGCGCATCCGCATCGGCGTTGATCCGCTGGGCGGAGCGGCGGTGAACTACTGGCAAGCCATCGCCGACAAATACGCTCTGAATCTGTCGGTGGTGAACCCGTCGGTCGACCCGACATTCTCGTTCATGACGCTGGATCGCGATGGGAAGATCCGGATGGACTGTTCGTCGGCCTGGGCGATGGCTTCGCTGGTAGGGCTGAAAGACAAGTTCGACATCGCCTTCGCCAACGACCCGGATTCAGACCGGCATGGAATCGTGACCCCCTCCATCGGGCTGATGAACCCGAACCACTACCTGGCGGTGGCGATCCGCTATCTGATACAGAACCGGCCGGGCTGGTCGGTCGGGGCGACGGTCGGCAAGACGCTGGTTTCATCCGGGCTGATTGACCGGGTGGTGAAGGACCTGAAGCGGACGCTGATCGAGGTGCCCGTGGGGTTCAAGTGGTTTGTGCCCGGGCTGTACGACGGGTCGATGTGCTTCGGCGGCGAGGAGAGCGCCGGCGCGTCCTTCCTTCGCATGGACGGCACGGTGTGGACGACCGACAAGGATGGGCCGCTGCTGGGCCTGCTGGCCGCGGAAATCACCGCGAAAACCCACGCCGATCCCGGCAAGCACTATCAGCAGATGGCCACCCAGTTCGGCACGCCCCACTACATTCGCATCGACGCTCCGGCCACGCCGCAGCAAAAATCGCGGCTCAAGGCCCTGTCGCCGCAGGACGTGGCCGACACCGAACTGGCCGGCGAGAAGATCATCGCCAAACTCACCCAGGCGCCGGGCAACGGCGCGGCGATCGGGGGCCTGAAGGTCACCACCGCCAACGGCTGGTTCGCGGCCCGTCCATCGGGGACGGAGAACATCTACAAGATCTACGCCGAGAGCTTTCTGGGGCAGGATCACCTGGGGCTGATCGTGGAGCAGGCCAAGGCGCTGGTGGCGCGGGCGATGGGCACCTGACGCCGCCTGGAAGCGGCAAACGCGGCTTCGATGCGCGTGACCGTCTCGTTGGTTGGACGGTTCTTGCCCGACTCGATCCGGCTGATCTGCTCGGGGCGCAGGCCGGCACGGTCGGCCAGATCCCGCTGGGTCCACCCAGCCCGGATCCGCCGGCTGACGATGTCTCTGGCCATAAGCGCCGTCATCGCCTCGCGAGCGGGGTAGCCGCCGTTGGCGGTCTTCGCGGGCAGCGGCGGCAGCACGCCGGCCCGTTCCATCAAGTGGTCAAAGTCTTCCTTGGAAATCACGACCATGGTCGTATCTGCAATGTCAATCGTCTGAACTCTCATCGGTACACATCCTTTCGATTGTCAACTCGATCAACCGTAACCAGGCCGCCGCTGACATGGAACACGATCCGCCAGTCGCCAGTCCGAATACGATAGTGCCCCTTCAATTCGCGTGTCAGCGGCTTGGCTCCGGACACCGTCGGCCATTCCTCCAGCCGGTTAATCACCGCCTCTACCCTGCGCTTCATCCCCAGTGGAACCGCGTAGAAGTCCCGCATTGCCGACTCGCTGAATTCCACTGCAGCCATCCACAGAGCATAGGCATACTTCGCATACTTGGCAAGCAATGGGCTTCAGGGGTGGGTTCCGGAGTCCTATCGTGTCCGCACACACACACACACTTAGGCCCCGTGGGAGTCTGGCGCCGGCAGGGCGCACATTTGCACAATCCCTCCCTGTCGGCGAACATCTATGGGCTGGTGGCGGTTGTGCGGGACGAGGTGCAAGAGACGAGTTGGCCATGCGACCGATTCCTGGCCCCTTTGTTTCGTTCGAAGGAGAGAAGATGAAGCGGAAGATTGTTATCGTGCTGGCAATACTCGCCGTTGGTTTTGTGCTGGGAGCAGCACGTACCGCTAAGGCCCACATCATGGACGTGGAGCTATGCAGGCCGCAGCGGGGAACGGAAGGGCTACAGATTCTCAACGTCACGATGTTCGACAAGACAGTGACGAAGGACCAAGCCGCTGCCATGCTCAAGGCCCAACTAGAGAGCGTGGTGGGCGTCTACAAGCCCACAGATGACGTCATGTGTACCGCATGGGACGAAGCGGGCTACAAACAGCTTGTGCCACGAGACGAGACACCGTTTTACCACGCCAAGGCGGCAAAGATCATGACGTACAAGGAATATCAGGCGACACAGAAGAAGTGAGCAGAGGTAGCAGTTTACTGATTGCGCAGCGTAGCCGGCCTGCAGGCAAATGCCGGGTGGACGAAGCCAGTTGAAGGGGCGGGTTGGCCGGGGTTCAGGGGCCGTTGGCGAACAAGGCGTTTCGGGCTGCGTCGGGCGTGCCGGTCAACAGCGTCAGCAGGAATGGCAAGCTGCTCTTGCCCTGTCTCTGTGCCGTTTGCAGCAGCGAAGGCAACACCGCGTGGGATTCCGAACCGGCCGCCGATCGTGTGCCGCCGCAGATCTTTCGCATGATCACGTGCGGGCGGATGGAACGCTCGGCGTGGTTGTTGGTCGGGTCCACATTCTTCTGGCGAAGGAACGTCAGCAGCTTGTCATAGTCCTTCTCCATCAGGCGTTTGCGGAGCGTCTGAGCCGCGGGATAGTCCAGTGGGCGGGCGGCGATGCGCTTCAGGCGTTTCTCCAGGCCCGGGATCAGGGCTCGGAGACCTATAAAGGGGACGCAAGTCATTCGCGTTCGGAAAAGGCTCCTTCTAGGCCCACACTCCCTCAACAGCTCGTTGGCGATTCGGCCCACCGCGGCGTCATCGGGATGCTCTATCAGGCGATCAATAAGGAGTGCTGCCTTCTCCACCCGATGCCTTTCCAGACTGGAATTCGCCATCCCTCACCGGCGGCCGTGGAGTCACATTCCATGGGCGGCGACATACTCCGACGCCGCAGTGGCCAGCAGTCCAGACCGCGTCTGGCCTTGCTTCTTGGCGGTTCGGTCCAGCCGAGCCAGAATGCGCTGCGGAAGCGTGATGTTGATCCGCACCGCCTTATCCCTCAGATTCGCCGCATCGATCTCGACCAGTGCGAACGCGACGGCGTCGGCATGGTGTTTCCGGTGCACCTCCAGCGGCTTGGGCGTGGGGATGGCCACTGCGTCTTCGATCATGCCTTCCAGATGCAGTTCAATGGCTTCTCGCGCCATCGCGATGGCTTCTTCCAACGTGTCCCCCGCCGAGATGCACCCCGGAAGATCCGGCACGGTGACGCCATAGGCACTGTCACGATCCTTATGAATGACAATTGGGAATACCATATCTCACGCACCCGATCATTATACACATCATACACACCTTTTCCAGCCAACTTCTACCGGAAGCAGGCCACCCGGTGGGCCTTGCGACAGACGCCCGAAAACCGCGTCCAACACGCAGTTTCACCGGCGCTCACCATGCTGTCTCTGGCGGGGGATTTCGGGTATAATTCCGGCTTAAAGGCAGCCGCTGTTTTCGCGGTTGCGGCAGTGGATTTTTGAGGCTTTGGCATGGAAGAGATTACGCCCCCGATCGAAGTGATCGAGGATCGTCCGATCAACGAGGAACTGCACGAAAGCTACCTCACGTACGCGATGAGCACGATCATGGATCGCGCTCTTCCGGACGTACGCGATGGGCTCAAGCCATCGCAGCGCCGCATCCTGGTGGCGATGAATGATCTGAACCTGTCGCCGGGGCGCAAGCACATCAAGTGCGCCAAGATCGCCGGCGACACCAGCGGTAACTACCACCCGCACGGCGAAGCCGTGATCTACCCGACGATGGTGCGCATGGCCCAGGAATGGTGCATGCGATACGAACTGGTCGACGGGCAGGGCAACTTCGGCTCTTCCGACGGCGACCCCCCCGCCGCCATGCGTTACACCGAAGCGCGCATGACCGCGCCCACGGTCGACATGATGGCCGACCTGCAGTTGGACACGGTCGACTTCCAGCCGAACTACGACGAGCGGCTCATGGAGCCGACAGTGCTGCCGGGCAAGTTCCCCAACCTGCTGGTCAACGGCTCGACCGGCATCGCGGTCGGCATGGCGTGCAACCTGCTCCCGCACAATCTGCGCGAGATCTGTAGCGCCATCGTCCATGTGATCGACAATCCGGATTGCGGGCTGCCCGAACTGCTCGAGTTTGTCCCCGGCCCGGACTTCCCCACCGGCGGCACGATCTGCGGCCGCGATGGCATCGTTGAAGGGTACAAGACCGGCCGCGGGCGAATGACGCTGCGCGCCAAGATACACGTGGAAGAAGCCAAGAACGGCAAGCCCCAGATCATCATCAGCGAGATCCCCTACGGGATCATCCGGCGCACGATCGTCCAGGCGATCGCCGCGTGCGCGAAGGAGACGATCAAGGAGATCTCGGACGTCAACGACCATTCCGGCCGCAAGCACGCGTGCCGGATCGTCGTGGATCTCAAGCGCGATGCCGATCCTGAGATCGTCATCAACCAGCTCTACGAATACACGCCCTGCCAGATCACCGTGTCGATGATCAACATCGCCCTGGTGAACCGCCAGCCGCGCACGATGGGACTGAAGGAGCTGATCCAGCACTTCATCGCCCACCGGCAGGAAGTGATCGTCCGACGGACGAAGTTCCTGCTCCGCAAGGCCCAGCAGCGAGGCCACATCCTCGAAGGCCTGATCTTCGCCGTCTGCGACATCGATGAGGTTGTGAGGCTGATTCGTGCCAGCAAGACCCGCGAAGAGGCCATCGAAAAGCTGCGCGCCAAGGCGTTCCGCATCGCCCTGGATCATCCCTATGCCGGGCAGATTCCCGAAACGCTGCTTAAACGTGTCACCGAGCATCCGGTGATGTTGTCGCAGGCACAGGCCGAGTCCATCGGCGCCTTGCGGCTCATCCAGCTCGTCGGACTGGAAATCGAACGCCTGGTGGACGAGTACCGCAAGATCGTCGAGGAGATCGAAGGCTATGAAGCCATCCTGGCCGACCCGACGCTGGTGATGGACATCATCCGCGAGGACATCTTCGAGATGCGCGACAAGTACGGCGACGACCGCCGCACCG
The DNA here is from genome assembly GCA_038213005.1 of Tepidisphaerales bacterium. Classification (GTDB taxonomy): domain Bacteria; phylum Planctomycetota; class Phycisphaerae; order Tepidisphaerales; family Tepidisphaeraceae; genus JBBQTU01. The sequence continues at coordinate 6,734 of JBBQTU010000191.1, forward strand.
AGATCACCGGCAGCGTGTCGGACCTGAACATGGAGGACCTCATCGCTCGCGAGGATATGGCGGTGACGGTCAGCCGCGAGGGTTATATCAAGCGCCTGCCGGTGGCGACCTACCGCTCGCAGAGCCGTGGCGGCCGGGGCATCCGTGGCATCGAGGCCAAGGAAGGCGACTTCGTCGAGCACCTGCTGGTTGCCTGCACACACGACCACATTCTGTTCTTCACGAACACGGGGCGGACCTTCACGCGCCGGGTCTACGAGATGCCGCTGCTCTCGCGCACCAGCGCCGGGCGGGCGGTGGCCAACCTGCTGGACTTCCAGCCGGACGAGAAGGTGACCAACGTCCTGGCGCTGGAGAGCCTTGAGAAGGATGAACACTTTGTGTTCTTCGCCACGGCCAGGGGCGTGGTCAAGAAGACGCCGCTGTCGGCGTTCGCCAACATCAACAAACGCGGGATCATCGCCATCGGCCTGGACGAGGGCGACTCGCTGATCGGCGTGGAGATCACCAGCGGCAGCGATCACATCATGCTGGCGACCAAGAGCGGTCTTGCGATTCGATTTGAAGAGCAGGACGTCCGGTCCATGGGCCGGCAGGCCGGCGGCGTCACCGGGGCGCGGTTCAAGCGTGCCAATGACGAGGTCGTGTCACTGCTGGTCATCCCCGGCGGGCGCAATGATGTGGCCCAGGTGCTGACAGCTTGCGAGAACGGGTTTGGCAAGCGGACCCCGCTGGATGATTATCCAGTGAAGGGCCGCGGCACACGCGGCGTCATCAACATCGAAACCAACGAGCGCAACGGCAACGTGGTGGGGATGAAACTCATCGGCCAGACCGATGAGGTCATGCTTATCACGGAAAAGGGCATCCTGATCCGCACGCGGACGACGGAGATTCGCGAGACCGGCCGCGGCGCATCGGGCGTCCGCATCATCCGCATCGATGGAGGCGACAAGCTGGTGGCAATGGCCCCGGTGGACGCAGAGGTGGTCGTTCCTCAGACGGCTGGCGATGCGAGTGCAACGCCGGCCGAGGGATCAGCCAGTATCGCCGCCGGTGCAGAGCCGGCCGAGCCGGCAGTGATGCCACCTGCCGATACGCCGGAACCCGAGACCGACGAACCGGACGCTGACGAGCCCCCCGCTGCCTCGTGAGCGGACAGCAGGAAACGCACTGAAGACTGAGCCGATCCGGGTAGCGACCCGGATCGGCTTTTTCGTTGCGTTGTCAACACTCCAGCGCCACTTCATAACGCGGCATCCAGTGGGGCGGGCCGCCTCGGCCGCCCATTTGGTTGCAGCGGGATCACGCTTCGGGATACGGGCGGACCGCCATCGACTTCACTTACGACGAACAAGCAGGCACTCTGGCGCAGGCGGGCCTGTCGGAACGGCTGGCATCGCGCCGCGGGGACGAAATGGGCGGCCGAGGCGGCCCGCCCCACTTTGCGGACTTGCGCCGTCGGGCTAG
>JBBQTU010000192.1:0-7969 GCA_038213005.1 Tepidisphaerales bacterium
GACTCCTCCCCTCTGGGGGAGGCTGGGAGGGGGTTGGCCTTTTGGAACCAGACGGTTATTGATGCGCCGGTCCTTACTCCGCTGCTGCTCAATGGGGCTCACCGATCTCCACATCGCCAGGCCGCCCGGAAAAACGGGCACGCCCGGTGCCGGCGTATCGAACGGGTGTGCCCATGTTTCCTTGCACACACCGTGGCACAGCCGCCTGCGCAGCATCTCGCCCGGGCGGACCGGGTGTAGCAACTCCCGTCGGCGAAGCCGCTTCGTTATTCCTGTGCAAACAAAGATGGGCACGCCCTATCAAACTGTGACAGAGCCGGCCAATTGCCGAATCAACCGCCTGCCATTCGCACATTGCACGCATGACCGAGCCCCCGTTTCGCGCCGGTGACCGAGCGCATTGCGAGATCCGACCGGCGATGCACTTCGCAACTACCAAAATGGCAACGCGCGGCTACCACTACAGCGCAAGCCCACTGCGCGTCCCCAAAGTGGGGCCGGCCGCCTCGGCCGCCCATTTGGTTGCCGACGAATCACGCTTGAGGATGCCGGCGGAACAAGGAAGCGCTGTGGCGTGAATCTCGGTCATCGGAATGCCGAGTGCCGCGGCAAGGGCACGAAATGGGCGGCCGAGGCGGCCGGCCCCACTTCATCGCATCGCTATGAGGATGCGCTGTAGTGCTAAGGATCGGCAAATCAATAACTGGCCGAAATGGCGAAACGGGAAAAGGTTCCGCTGATCGTTAATTCGCGTTGATTTAACCAAGGCAGATTGAACCGCGTGTTGTTTCCGTCCCAACCGCAAAAAAGGAATTGGGCAATTCAAAGATGAAATATGAGGGGTCAGGTTACCTTCCTGTCATTGCCACTACCCGCACCAGTTCCACCACTTTGCCGATGCTATTGCTGTAGCACTCTGAGCGACCGGTAACAGAACCTCCGCCAGCCGCCCGCCCCAGCCCACAACATTACGCCACGGCCTGATGCAGCGCATCCTGAACGATGCGCTTTACCAGGTTCGCGGGTGTGGTGTGCTTTTTGCGCGCCAAAGCGCCTATAGCCGGACCGTCAGTTTGTCTGGAAACACCAACGTGACGCTGCCGATGCTTTTGCTCCACAACTCCAGGCGATCCCGTTGCCAGGCGTCGAACCGGGCTTGCTGCTTTGCCGTCAACGGTCGATCATCCTCGGGGCGCAGCTTTTCGCAGTCGGCGGCAAGTTGCTCCAGGTCGGCGGGGCTCATCCGGTCAACGTGGTAGCCGGTCTTCCCGCGAAAGCGGGGAAGCGGGGTTTTGTTCCTCATGATCTTGTCCTTCGATACTGATGTCTTTCGGTTGCATTCATCGGACGGGCATGAATCACAAACACCGCATTGTCGTGATCCTCGTCCAATGTGAAGATCACGTGCAAGTACCGGCCGTCACCCGCCTGCCCAAGAACCTTGAACTTGTTGCCGCCAACCCCGCACGGCCAAAGGCCGCTGACCATGGTCAATCACATATTCCGCATCTACCGCATCCACGTCATGCTTGGCAATGTGATCCACGTTCCATGCAATCCACCGGTATGCTCGGCGCAACCATTCGATTTTATGGTAGTTCCCGACGCCTCACAACCAACAAGACAGAGAACGGAAAGGCGGGGCGTGCCCGGTTTTCCGGGTAAGTGCAGAAATCCAGCCCCACTGAGTTTGCTGTGCTTCGGCATTTTCTTAATCGACGAAAATCTGCGTTAATCAAGGCGTAACCGCCGGGCGGATAAAGCTCTTCTTCGCGTCCGTCTTCGCGCCTTCGCGATCTTCGCGGTTGGCTTGCATTCCTTCCCACGCCAAGCCAGTCGCCGCCCACAAATCCAAAGACAGGATTAGCCGTAAAGAGCACAGAAGGCTCAAAAAATGCCGAAGCGCAGCACGCGCCGACCTTCTTTTTTTGTGCTTTCTGCGCTTCTTGTGGCAACTCTTCTTCGTGGTTTCAATCGCAAGCCAAATTGACCTCGCGCACAGACGCAGAGCCGCAGAGAAATGCGGTACGTTTCTCCTACTCTCTGCGCCGTGGCGGCTCTGCGTGATCTATTCTTCGTCTGGTAGGGGGCACTTCAAAGGGACATGCGTCTTTCGGTCGATCTGGCGGCCGGGCTTCCCGCGCTCTCCCGGCGAGTCAGGGTGTGCGATCTGAGCAGGTGAACGTGCGCATCTCGGCCGACGAGCGAACGCTTATCTAGGCCAACGCCGTCCAAGCCGGCTTCAAGGGCCTGGCGGACTATATGCGCGCCGTAGCCATCGGCTTTCCTCATACCGCTTGATTCCCCGCCGTCAGTGATTGCGGTTATCAAACTTGACAACCCCACAATAGCGGCCTAGCCTCTGGTGGTGCGATATTCAGACGTGATATGGATCGCCGGGCCGGACGGGAACATTCAGCACTTGGCCGAACATCGCGTGACGCCTGAAGAGGCCGAGCAGGTCATCGCCGATCCCATCCAGGCCACGCGAAGCCGTAGCAGCGGGCGACCGATGGCGATTGGATACACCGCGGCCGGCCGGAAACTGGTGGTCGTGTATGAGCGAGTTGATGCGATGACGATCTATCCGATTACCGCTTATGAGGTGTAGCATGAAGCGATCCCAACACAAACTGAGGCCCGACCAGGTCAAGGCATTCGCGGCCACGGCACGTAAGGTGGACGCCCAGGAGAGCCAGGAGATACAAGACCATGCTCGTGAGGTGTTTCACCGGCATGAGGAGATCCGGGCGCTGATTGATGCCCTGAGGGCCGTTCGTCGGCGACAGGACCTGAGCCTGTCGGACGTGGCACGACTGAGCGGGATTTCCAAGCCCAACCTGAGCCGCCTCGAGAATGACATGCGGGCCGCGCCGACGCTGGAGACGCTGCAGCGCTACGCGAGGGCATTGGGGAAAACGGTGCATCTGTGCCTTGCCGCAGCGTGAACTCCACCCATGAGCCATCCCTCGGAATAATCTCCTCTCTGCTTGACGCGTTAGGCGGAAAGGCGGTATAATCATTTCGCCTTTTCTGAGAAAGGCTCGCCGCAGGCAGCCCCGCGGCCAGATGGTGCTCTTTGGCAAGTAAATAGCCCGAATTGCCTGCCAGACAAGCCTCGGCTGGCGAACCTACGTTTCCCATGGGAGTTCAAGATCGGCTCGAATCGAAGTTTGACTTACGTTCGGACGGCCAGCCGAGATGAAACTTGCGCGTCTTGCCTATCCGTTTCGACGTAACTCTTTATCCCGCCAAGGCTCCCAACCCCCTCCCCCCACCCCACGATATCTTGACATTCTTCTCCCGCCGATCGTTCGTAAGTGTGATCGGGAGTGAAACGGTGGCGAATATCCCCCCCCCCGGCTATTCAACCTCTTTTCCCTTCGCCGCGCAGTTTACCCGCCGGGGCGGGTCGCTCACTCGCTCCGTCGCTTCCGCGTTCAAATTAAACTCCGGGATCATCTCCTCGGTCGCGGCCGCCAAACCCTGGCAAAACCCGTCCTCAATGCCGGAGGCTTCCAGGTATTCCCGCATCTGCCGGTGCTCCATCTCGGTCAGCGGCCGCTGCGGCCCGCCGGCAACCGGGGTGTACTGGCTCATCAGGGAGAAAAGCACCTGACCCGGGGCAAAGGTTCGCGCGAACCAGTCCACGACGCCCCTTGAGTTTTCCAGTTCGCCCGGCAGCACCAGGTGCCGCACCAGCACGCCGCTTTGCAGCAGCCCATCTTCGCGCATCACGTAGGGCCCAGCCTGCCGGAACATCTCCGAGATCGCCGCCGCCGCGATCTCGGGATAATCGGGTGCGGCGGAGTATTTGTCGGCCGTCGGTGCGAGGGAGTACTTGTAATCCGGCATCCAGACCTGCACCAGGCCCTCCAGCCGCCGAAGCGTCGCCACGCTCTCGTAGCCGGAGCTGTTCCACGCCACGGGGATGCCCAGCTCTAGGCCGTCCAGCGCCTCGGTCACGGGTCCGACAAAGTGGGAAGCCGTGACCAGGTTTATATTGTGAACCCCCGTGTCCCGAAGCCGCAGCAGGATGTCCCGCAGCTCAGGGGCGGTCACCTCCTTGCCGGCACCGCTTCTGGATATCTCAATATTCTGGCAATAAACGCAGCCCAGGGAGCAGCCGCCAAAGAACACCGCGCCGCTGCCGCGCGTGCCCGATATGCAGGGCTCCTCGCCGTGGTGGGGCGCCGCCCGGCCGATCACCGGCAGGGCAGGACAGTTACAGTACCCGCGCTCGCCGGCCACCCGATTCACACCGCATTGTCTGGGACAATCATAACAAAGCATGGACCAGCTCCTAGGGTATCGCAGCGGCCGCCAATCATACGCCTGTGATAGAAGGTGAGTGCGGCCGCGTCAACACGCCAGATTACGCGGCATCGCGCTTCGTAAATGCAGAGAGATCGCTATAATCCGCTGCACCAAACGAAAGAGGTGCGAGAAATGTCAGGACATAGTCACTGGGCCACCATCAAGCGAGCTAAGGGCGCCAACGATGCCAAGCGCGGCAAGGTGTGGAGCAAGATCGCCCGTCAGATCATCATCGCCGCCAAAGCCGGAGGCGGCGACCCGGCGGCGAACCTGACGCTTCGTTACACCATCGACGAAGCCAAAGCCGCTAACATGCCCAAGGACACCATCGCAAAAGCCATCATGAAGGGCACCGGCGAACTGGGCGCTGAAAACTACGAAGCCATGACCTACGAAGGCTACGGCACCGGCGGCATCGCGTTCATGGTCGACGCGCTGACCAACAACCGTTCGCGCACCGCCCCCGAACTGCGCAAGATCTTCGAAGTTCACGGCGGTAATCTCGCCCAGTCCGGCTCGGTGGGCTTCCAGTTCACCAAGCAGGGCCTGATCACCATCAAGACCGACGCCATCGCCGAAGATAAGCTCATCGAACTGGCCTTGGATGCCGGCGCCGACGATGTCCGCAATGAGGGTGAAGTCTACGTGGTCATCACCGGCCCCAACCTCATGCACAAGATCAAGGACGTCCTGGTCGCCGCCAAGCTCCCCATCGAGGCCTCCGCCGTCAGCTTTGTCCCCAGCAGCCCGACGTCGGTCGACGCCAAGACCGCCGAGAAGGTCCAGCGCCTTGTCGACGCCCTGGAAGACAACGAAGACGTCCAGAACGTCAGCCACAACGCCGACTTCCCCGAAGACGCCGAGGTGTGATGGAAACCCTGAATGCAAGGGTTAGAAAGACGAACCGCGAAGGCGCGAAGCACGCGAAGAAAGACGCGAAGGGACAGACAATCCGTTGCTTCTTCGCGTTTGTTTCGCGCTCCTCGCGACTTCGCGGTTTCTGCTTTCTTCCCCTTGGTTACTTTGTCGTTTCGTGATGAACTGGGTGAACCTCCATGACCGATTTTCCGACCTTTCTGCAACTGCGTGAGCTCATCGAGCGAGCCCGCATCGAGGACCTCGGCCAACCGGCCGACGATGTGACCAGCCGCCTGCTCATCTCCGAGCAGGCCCAGGGCCGCGCCGTCCTGGTCCAGAAACAACCCGGCGTCATCTGTGGGCTGCCGATCATCCTCATGATCTGCCGCGTCTATGACGATGCGCTCAAGGTCGAACCGGCCAGCGAGCCTCTTGATGTCCTCGAAGGCTCCTGGTCCGACACCCCGCGTCGGCCGCTGGCCATCATCACCGGCCCGCTGCGCTCGCTCCTGTCGGCCGAGCGCGTGATCCTCAACTTCATCCAGCGCCTCTCCGGCGTCGCCACCCAGACGCGCCGATTCGTCGATGCCATCCAGGGCACCACCGCCCGCATCTACGACACCCGCAAGACCACCCCCGGCTACCGCCTGCTGGAAAAATACGCCGTCCGCTGCGGCGGGGGGGCCAACCACCGCATGGGCCTCTACGATGGCCTGCTGGTCAAGGACAACCACATCGCCGCCATCAGGTTGCCCGACCTGGCCGACCAACTCCGAAAGATCGTCGCCATCAGCCGCGCTGAGGCCCCGAACCGCTTCATCCAGATCGAAGTCGATACGCTGGACCAGCTCCGTGAAGGCCTCAAAGTCGATCTCATCGACTCCATCCTCCTGGACAACATGGATTGCCCGACGATGTGCCAGGCCGTCGCCCTCCGCAACGCCGCGGTCGCGCTGACCATGATCCCCACCCTCGAAGCTTCCGGCGGCGTCAACCTAACTACTGTCCGCGCCATCGCCGAAACGGGCGTCGACCGCATCTCCGTCGGCGCCCTCACCCACTCCGCCGTCGCGCTGGATATCGGCCTGGATATGGACCCGTCCTAATCTGAATTGCCAGCGCGCGGCGCAGGCTTGGAGTGCGGCGACATGTCGCCGGAAGAAATTCCGGTTGGGCTCCCCACGCAACTGCCATCGCATCCCGTCGCCTCCGCCCACACCGACACCGCCCACTACGGCATGGGTGCGCCCGTGTTTTCGGGCAGATGCAAGTTGCGCGTCAGCGAGCGGTTGGAGCGAATACGGTGCTGAAAGAGGTGTCGCCCTTTCAGGGCTCAATCAGTGTGAATGGTTCTTACCCAGGGCTGCGCGAGTACGCTTACCCCGGGCTTACGAATCCCGCCCCGTTGGGGCTAAGAAATCGCGTGCCCGGAAAACAGGCTCGCGCCTGCGGCATTCCTCGGGCTCTGCAAACTTGATTGCCTCGCCAAACCGGCGAGAATGGCAACTCTTATGTCTGATGTCCTCCAGAAAATCGTCGAGATGGCCCACCAGGCCCAGCAGGAACTCTCGTCCCTCGGCAGCCCTGAGCAGCTCGAGCAGTTCCGCATCAAGTACCTCGGTGCCAAGGGCGCCGTCAAAGAGATGATGAGCCAACTGGCCCAGGTGCCTAAGGACCTCAAGCCCCAGGTCGGCCAGAAGCTCAACGCCCTCAAGAACCAGGTTCAGGCCGCCTTCGACGCACGCAAAGACGGCCTTGGTGCTGCCGTCGCCGTCGGCCCTACGGTCGACGTCACCGAACCCGGCACGCGGCCCCAAGTCGGCAACTACCACATTCTCGTCAAGACCACCAACGAGCTCACCGAACTGTTTGGCCGGATGGGCTTTTCCGTCGCCAGCGGCCCGGAAGTCGAGGATGAGTTCCACAACTTCATCGCCCTGAACATCCCCCGCAGCCACCCGGCCCGCGACCCGTTGGACAATTTCTATCTCGCCCCGGCCGACGTGAAGGATCCCTTCGCCGTCATCGACGAAGGCAAGCAGATCCTCCTTCGCACCCAGACCAGCACCGTGCAGATCCGCGAGATGCAGCGCAAGAAGCCGCCGATCCGCGTCGTCATCCCCGGCCGCGTCTATCGCCCCGACACCCACGACGCCACGCACCTTTCGATGTTCACGCAGCTTGAGGCCCTGGTGGTTGACAAGCAAGTCACCATGGTCGACCTCAAGAGCACGATCATGCAGTTCATCCACGCCTACTTCGGCGCCGATGCCAAGGCCCGCTTCCGCCCCAGCTTCTTCCCGTTCACCGAACCGTCGGCCGAGGTGGATGTCTGGTTCGAAGACAAGCAGCGATGGATCGAGCTAGGCGGCTGCGGCATGGTACACCCCAACGTACTGAAAACTGGTGGCATCGACCCCGAGGAATATTCCGGCTGGGCTTTCGGTTTCGGCATCGAGCGTATCGCCATGCGCAAATATGCCATCGACGACATCCGCCTGTTCGTCGAGAACGATGTGCGTTTTCTGCGGCAGTTTTAACCCGTAGCAGGTGCAGTCTCGTGAATATGGAACGAGAACTGTTCGAGCCGGCTGTGGCCTGGTCGGAGGCATCGATCTGGGCCGGGCTGATGGTCTGCCCCGAAGGCGAAGCCGAGCTGTGGGCCTACCGCCATCGCCGCGAAGCCGACACCTTTCTCCGCATCCTGCGTGGCCGGCGCTGCGTCACCCTGGACCGGTGCATGGGAGAGATCGCCGCCGCCTTTCAGTTGCCCTATTGCACCGAGCCCACATGG
>JBBQTU010000193.1:0-7953 GCA_038213005.1 Tepidisphaerales bacterium
GCTCAGTTCATGGATTCGCAGCCGGACGATAGGCCGAGTGAACAGCTATTGCCTTCGGCAGGACATACCTTTCCAGCAGGCAGTTGAACCGCTCCCACGTCATCGTCCGCTCTCGATTGCGACGACTGAGCCATTTTCGCCGCGTCACGTCGGGCGTGCCCGAAAACCCCGGCGACGTGTCCCATGTCGGCCACTCCCGGTTTGCCGTTTCGAGCTTCCTCCGTTTCCGCGTTGTTTCGTATTTCGTGCTTCGTATTTCGTGCTTGCCCGGATTGTCGGGCACGCCCGTCGCGTCCCATGCCGCGCCGCCATTTCCACTGCCATACCTCTTCGTGTTAGACTCCCGGGGCTTTATGCGAATCGTTCACATCATCACCCGGCTCATCGTCGGCGGCGCACAGGAGAACACCCTCCTGTCCTGCGAAGGCCAGCACGCGCTGGGGCATGATGTGACCCTGCTGACCGGACCCAGCCTCGGTCCCGAGGGCTCCCTGATGCAGCGGGCCGCTCAGGGCGGCTACCGCGTTGAACAGGTTGACTGCATGCGCCGGGCTATCCTGCCCCGCAAGGATCTCCGCTCCTACCGCATGCTCATCGCCCGCCTGCGCGCGCTGAAACCCGACGTCGTCCACACCCACAGCAGCAAGGCCGGCATCATCGGCCGCTGGGCCGCCCACAAAGCCGGCGTCCCAGTGGTCATTCACACCATCCACGGACTGGCCTTCACCGCCTCCACCAGCCGCATGGCCAACAAGGCCTACGAGATGCTCGAACGCTGGACCGCTCCCATCTCCGCCCGAATCGTCTGCGTCGCCGACGCCATGCGGGAACAGTCTCTCAAGGCCCGGATCGGCCGGCCCGAACAATACGTCACCGTCTACAGCGGCATGGAGACCGCCCCCTTCATCAGCCCTCCGGTCAGTCGCGCAGAGGTCCGCCACTCCCTCGGGATCTCCGACGACCAGATCGTCGCCGGCACGATTGCCCGCCTTTTCCACCTCAAGGGCCACGAGGATCTTCTGCACCTGGCCCCAGCCCTGTGCGTCAAATACCCCCAACTGCGGTTCCTCTGGGTCGGCGACGGCATCTTGCGACAGAAGTTCGAAGCCAGCATGCAGTCCCTCGGGCTGCGCGACCGTTTCATCCTCACCGGCCTGGTGCCCCCGGCCCGCATCCCCGAACTGGTCAATGCCATGGACATTCTGGTCCATCCCTCCCGCCGCGAAGGGCTCGCCCGAGCGATCGCCCAGGGTTCACTCGCCGCCAAGCCCGTGGTAACCTACGACATCGACGGCAACCGCGAAGCCCTGATCGAGGACCAAACCGCATTCCTGATAAAACCGTTCAATGTCGCTCAACTCGGGCGCTCGCTGGAGGTATTACTCAGTGATCGCGCCCGCGCCGACGCCATGGGCGCCGCCGGCCGCGAGTTCGCCTTGGCCCGATTTGACGCCAGGGTCATGGTCGACCGCTTGGAGCAGGTCTACCAACAATGTCTTACTGAGAAAGGCGGACCGGTTTGATGAAGTTGTATTCACGTTCGCTCCTTCTCCTGGCGATGACCGGTGCCGTTTGCGCGCAGCAACCACAGCAGCCCCAGACTCCAAAACCCGGCCCCATGGGCGAACTGCGGGCCACCCGTGGCTTGTTTCGCGACTATACCGAGTGGCTCGAACCTCAGATCACCCAGCGCGCTGTGCTGCGCGCCGATCTCAAGGGCCCCGCCAGGACCCGGCTCGATCTGGAACTGGATCTCCGCCTGCTCGCCACCTGGGCCGCCAGCGCCCAGGGCGACGACGACGTACTGTCCGCCGGATATCTCCGCATGCGCCAGATCCTTGAAGCGATGTACATGCTCGATGAGCACTTCACCGACCAGCGTGTCGCCAGCCTCACGCCCGACCAGTCGGCCGCTCTTGCCCGCCTCCACGACCTGACCTACAAGCTTCCCGAGCCCAACTCCATCGCCAATCTGGACACCACCAGCAAGACCATCGGGCTATCCCTCCTTCAAGCCACATCGCCAGCGTCCGCTATCGCAAACGCAGTTGCGGCGATGCGGCCCTCAACCGTACCCCCGGCCCCCAACTTTGCCCCGGCCGATGAGACCAAGGCCCCGCCACCCCCGCCCGAAGTTGACCCTGAGCGAGCCTTGCCCACCCTCAATGTCACCCCCGCCCTGCGTCAGCAGATGCTCCAGACCCAGCAGGTACTCCGCGATACCGAGGCCACTCGCACCGCCCCTGCCGAGGCCCAGGCCCTCCGGCGGATGCTCCACGACGCCATCGACCTCGCCTCCGGCTTCAGCGCCAACGCCGCCATCAGCGGTGAGCAGCGCATGGAACTGGAGCAACAACTCACCGAGGCCCTCGCCCTTTACGTCGACCCGCGCACCCGCAGCATCGCCCGGTCCCGGATCGACGGCCTCAGCCAATACCGCAGCCTGGTCCGACTGCTCGGCGAGCTGAGGCTCTCTCCTCAGAACTACCAGGCCCTGGCGCCGGCCTTCAACTACGCACAGCAGAACCCCGACAAGGCCGCCCCCGTTATCGCGGCCGTCCGGGCATTCGTCGACATGGCTGGCAAGTACGAGGCCATGCCCCGCGACATCACCGCGAGCGGCCAGCTCACTCGTCTGCCCGCGATGTACCAGGAAGCCCGCAAGACATTCGAGCAGCACCGCAGCATGGTCCTTGGTGCAGTGTCCGGCCTCGACGGCGCAGGCCTGCTGGACGCCACTCCCGAAACGCTCACCGCAGCCGTCGACGACATGCGCCTCAGTTTCGAGCTTGTCGGCATGATGGGCAGGCTCACAGGGGCCGCCGACACACTTAACTCCTTCAAGCCCAAACCGCCCGGCGGACTGGAGAAGTTCATCGCCAAAGAGGCTGCCGTCGCAGCATCCCCTACCCAGGGGCCGCTGCGCGCTGAGGCGATCCATGCCCTTGAGGATCTCATCGCCCTGGCCGATTCCGCCAGGCAACTGCCCCAGGTGGATTTCGCCGCCCTTCCGGCCGATTCGCTCGCCGATGCCGGCATCGCCCGCGTCGCCGAACTGGACGCAAAGTGGAGACTCAACGTTACCCAACTCGCCTCTGCAGCCGCATCCGGCGCTCCCCTGGATCGCGAAGCCCTGGAGCGTAACCAGGCACTGCCCAAGCTCGTCGCCTCACTCAAAACGGCGGCCGATTTGCAGCACACAATGGACAGTGCCCCCCTGCTGGATCGCTGGACCGACTGGGTTGGCGACCGCGGCACGCTTGATCTTGCACTGACCCCCTACATGTCGTCGCTCAACGGCGCCGTCACCAGTTTCCTGAACGACTCCTCTGCCGCTATCAACGAACTGCCCAAAGTCGAATACGCCTCTTACCCCCTGCGCACGCTGCTGGTGCGCGACCTGCAGGCCGGTTCCCAACTCGCCAACCTGCCCGGAGGCCTCCCCGCCGTCTGCGGCAAACTCGCCACCCCCTTCAGCCAGTTCGCGACCGAGCGTTACACCACCCTTGGCATCGTCGTCTGGGCCAGAGCACGCGCCGGCGGCGACATCGCCGCCGCCGAGACCGCCCTCAAGCTGGTCTCCCGCCGCATCGCCACGGACCTGCATCTCAAGTTCGACGAGAGCCGCGCTTCATTCGCGACGGTCCCCCCGCCGAAATCCACCACAACCCAACCCAGGAACCGCCGCCCTGCTACGCGTCCCCGTTAGGCATCGCGACAAAATAGGGTGACTGAGATTGCGCCGACATTGAGGTCGTGATCGCGGTGCGAGTGAGGAGCATATCAATGATCGGCAGCGAGCGAGCAACGAAGAGCACGGCCCCAAGCTCAAGCAAGATCGGTCAACTTATTTTGTCGCGGTGCCTTAGGCTCGCCCGCAGAGTCTCAGACCAGTTGATCCAGCCCCGAGAGCCCCACCACTTCGTGACAGAAGAACGGCTCGGCATACGCCACGCCGATCCGCGTGCCGAAATACGCCCCCACCGTCCGCACCATCGCCGGCACGGTGCTGTTGTTGTGGACAAACTGCGACTCGTACGCCGCAATCGCCGCCATCTTGGTCTCCATCAATTGCGAGACGTCAATGCAGAACGTCGGCTCGATGTTCAGCCGCAGGTGCGTGCAGAAATAGTAGATGATCCGCTTGGGATAGCATGGCTCGCCCGGGATGTCCGTCTTGCTCAGCTTCGCGTCAAACCGTGCATCCTCCGCAATGCGCGTCACAGCCACATGATCCGGGTGCGCATCCAGCGGATACGGCACAAACATCCAGTCCGGCCGATGCCGCCGGATCTCCGCCGCCAGCAGATGCCGCGTCGCCACGCTGTGCACCACCTGACGATTAGGCAGCCCCAGCAGTGAACGCCCCACGCCCAGTATCTTCGCGGCCGCCGCCGACTCGATCGCCCGCAACTCCGGCGTCCCCATCGGCGTGGGCTCCCCATTGGTCATATCCACCAAGTGTACCCGGTGCCCCTGCGCCGCCAGCAGCGCAATCGTCCCGCCCATGCCCAGTTCCTGATCGTCCGGATGCGGTCCTATCACAAGAATGGAAGCCATGTAATCATCATCCACCAGAATCGCCGCCTTCTCAAGGTGTATAACTCCGCGTTTGTATAACTCCGCGTCCTCAAGCGGGGCCATCGCTTGCGGCGTGGCGAAAGGCCGCGACTACAAAGTCGCGCCTACGTAGAAGCGACTTTGTAGTCGTTTTCCGGTGGTCCCTTCAGGAAATGGCCGCATCCCAATGACCCCAGCGCCGCCACACTGCTTGCCTGCTTCGCCGGACCGTCGAATGGCTGGAACCAGGGCGTATGCCCGGCGGCGATCACCTGCGGAGCCTGGGCCGGCTGACTGAGGCGCTGCAGCAAGGAGCACCCGTGTCAGATGGTCAGGGCTGTGACGGGGCACTGGCCTGCTCGGGCTCGGCGTCGTGCCCGTCCTCGTTCTTATGCTGCGGCCGATAGTGCCCCGTGGCGACAAAGATGCCGCCGATCAGGTTCCAGAAGATCTGCTGCAGCCGGATCGACATCGTCAGCGCAAACGCCTGAGCCACGGTCGCTCCCTGCCGGGCCGTCAGCTTGATGGCGAAATACTCCATGACTCCCGCCCCCTGCGGCGAGATCGGGATCGCACCCACCAGCACCGTCACCGGCACCACCACGAAGTAGTAGCCCGTCGAAAGCGGCAGCCCAAACGCCTTGCCCGCAATCATCGCCGCCACCATCACCGTCAGATGCACAGGCACTGTGATGATCATCGCCCACAGGACCAGCCCCGGGCGCTTCCGGTAGATCGCCATGGTCTCCAGGGCATGACCGACATGCGTTTGCATTGGCAGCCGCGAAAGCACGAAGTCCAGTCCGGTCACACGGCGCAAACGTGGGCTGGCAAATACCACAAGGCCCGCCGCCATCGCCAGCAGAATCAGCCCGCTGGCCACCGCCACCTGCATGCAAGCTCGCCCCGCCGGATCGGTCTTGTCGGCCCGCAAATAGAATCCCAAGGCCATGATCCCGCCCAGAATGATCAGCACAACCAGCCCGATGATGCGGTCGACCACGACGCTCATCACCGCGCGCACTTTGTGCGGGGTATGGCGGCTGGCGTAGTAGGCCTTGAGCACATCCCCGCCCGTCGAACCGGCCGGGATGAACGTGTTGTAGAACAGCCCCACCATATTCAGCGAAAACGCTCGCGTCAGGGAGATATCAATCTCCACCGCCCGCATCAACTCTCTCCATCGGATCGAAGTCACCAGGATCGTGATCGGGAACACCGACACCGACAGCGCCAGCAGCCACGGGTTGGCGCGACGAACCATGTTGGCGATGCCGATCTCAACCCGCGGATTGGGAACCTTCAGATGATACCCGCCAACGACTTCCGACGGGTTGATCCACCGGCCCGGCGCAGTCGCCGAGTCCGCCACCAATAGCCTCCGCAGTTCCGGCGTCCGGCCCTGCTCGCCCTCGTCGGCAAAATCCGCCCCCAATAGCTCAACGTTGCGGGTCTTGCCCCCTTCGCTAATGGCGACCTGCTTGCGATCCGGCCGACTGACCGACTCCTCTCGCGTCACCTCTCGCACACGCTTTGTCGACGGATCCAGAACGGTATAGTCAGGGCTGGCCCCATCATTCATCGCCAGCACCTGCATCAGCACCGGCCGATTGTCGCCCGCCAGCACCAGCATGTGATCGGCGATCGTCATGTTGGCGACGACCCACCAGATTCCGCCTACGGCGATGCCCCAGCGGACCACGAACTTTAGCGGTCTGAGCAGCGAATAGCGCATGCGTGTTCACTCAAAGATGATCGGCCGGAATACAGTGCAGCGGATCGCGGCCAGTGCGTCGCAGATCTGCTGATAGTGCCGCCCGTCCTTGTACAGCCCCACGATCGCTCCGCCGGACCCGGCGAATTTCGCGCTGGCGCCGGCCTCCCGGGCCACGTCGATCATTCGCTGATTCTCCGGGGCGATGTTCATGATCGTCCGCCGCAGGTCATAGTTGGCGTTGACGACCCGATCCAACTCCGCCCAGTCCGACTTCATGATCGCGATCCGCCCTGCATCGGTCAGTTGACGGTAGGTCTGCATCGCCTTGACCACCTGCGGATCACCCTTCTCAAATAGCGCCCGCAGGTTCCGGTGCGGAATATCACTGAGCTCGGCGCGGGCCGGGTCAAACGCCACATACAGCGGCGGCATCTGCGGCGGCGTCAGAGGCTCATAGTATCCATATCCGCGGCTCTCCAGGATCGAACGGTCAAAGTCCATATAGACGATGCCTTCGTACACCTGGATGACCCGGTCCTGCAAACCGGCACTAATGTCCAGTTCGTCCTTCTCCACCGACAGGATCAGCGTCGGCAGGTATTGCTTTGGAATGTTGACGTTGTAGAACTGCATCAAGGCCCGCATGGTGGCGCAGACGATCGCGCTGCTGCCGGACATCCCCACCAGGCGGGGGATGTCGCTCTCGAACGAGATGGTGAAGCTGCCGCGGTGCAGGTCGATATTCTTGGACCTGCAATATTCGTGGAAGCGGCAGATGGATGCCTTGATCAGCCGCACCCCGCCATAATAGCCGTGCAGCCTGGCGTCCCGGATGAACTCATCGACACTGGCAAATCGCCCTAGGTCGCCCTGGCCCGGCACGATTTCAAAGTGCGGCGTCTCCCAGAGTCTGACGGTGGCCTTGAAGTTCCGTATGATAAAGGAGATTGTCTTGCCGAAGTAACCGTCGGACGGGTTGCCGACCAATCCTGCCCGAGCGTATGCGTGCGCTGTTATGATCATTATGTCTCCGCTGCCCTGACTCCACAAAACCGTGGCAGCAGTGTAACGGGAAGAGGTTTTTCTCGCGATGGCTGCAACTCGAATAGAACTTCGCCGCCTGATGGACCTGATGGTCGATCCCACTACCTTCGCCAATATCGTCACCGCCTACCGCCGGAAGTGGGACATCGCCTTGGCCGTCGCCGCCGCTGATGGCAGGCTGGTTCACCCCGCCCAGCCTCGCGACTCCGACACCTTGGTCGCCGTCCGCCGCCTGGCGATCGAAGAGGCACTCCGCTGGGGCGAGCCCGCCGTCGAGCCCTGCTCGGATGGCACCATCGTCTGGGCCATCCCCATCATGCACAACGCCCGCGTCCTGGGCGGCATCATCGCCGCCATCGACGAAAACCGCGTCTTCCCCGACGGCACCATGGCCGCCAGCATCGACATCCGCAACGCCTGCACCGACCTGCGCCGCCTGGCCGAGGAATACAACCTCACCAACGCCTCCCTCCTGGAGGCCCATCGCAACGAGTCCAACCGCGAACGCCTCCGCGCAGAAGCCATCCACGCCTTCAAGGCCGGTGCCAGTTACGACATGCGGGCCGCCTACCTGCTGGATGAGCCCATGCTCCTGGCCGCTATCCGCAAGGACGACCGCGGCCAGGCCCGCC
>JBBQTU010000194.1:0-7925 GCA_038213005.1 Tepidisphaerales bacterium
GGCAGAGATGAAACGACTGGTTGAGAAATACGGTTCGTCGATTTGACAATGATCCTTTGGAATCCTGCGACTGAGTGAGACTCACATGACATTGAAGCTGCACGGAGCGATGACGGCGATCGTAACGCCGTTTGCGGATGGGAAGCTGGATGAAGGTCGGCTGCGCAAGCAGATTGCGTTCCAGCTTGAGCAGGGGATTGACGGGCTGGTGCCGGTGGGCAGCACGGGCGAGTCGCCGACGCTGAGCTTTGCCGAGCACGAGCGGGTGATTGAGGTGACGGTGGAACTGGCCGGTGGGCGCGTGCCGGTGATTGGCGGCGTTGGTGCCAATTCCACCAGCGAGGCGCTGGAGCTTCACGCGTTTGCGAAGAAGGTGGGCGCGTCGGCGGGGCTGTCGGTCAACCCGTATTACAACAAGCCGTCGCAGGAGGGGCTGTACCGGCATTTCATGACGCTGGCGGACACGGTCGATCTTCCGATCGTGCTATATAACATCCCGGGCCGAACGGGGATCACCATGAGTGCTGTGACGGTTGCTCGGCTGGCGAAGCATCCGAATATCATTGCCATCAAGGAAGCCACCGGCTCACTGGACATGACCAGCGAGATTCGTTCGCTGTGCGATATCACGATCGTCTCCGGGGATGATTCGCTGACTTTACCGCTGATGTCGATCGGTGCGGCCGGCGTGATCAGCGTGACGTCCAACCTGCTGCCGGCGAGGATCAAGAAGCTGACCAGCCTGGCTGCGGCGGGGCAGTTTGCGGAGGCGGCGAAGGTTCACCACGAGTTGTTCCCGCTGATCAAGACCCTGTTTCTGGACGGCAACCCCGTGGGCATTAAGTATGCGATGAAGCTGGCCGGACTGGACAGCGGGGAACTGCGCATGCCGCTGTGGGAAGCCAATGAGGCGACCAAGATGGCGATCGAGCAGAGCATGAAGAACCTGGGTGTGCTCGCCTGAGGAACGATGGCTTTCCTCTGCGTCTCCATCTTTGTACACGACTTGCCGCAGACGCTTCGGGACATCGCGAGAGCGGCCGAAGGTGGGGCGGACATGGTGGAACTGCGCATTGACCGCATGACTGATGCGGCCGCAGTGAGGGAGCTTGCCGAGAAGTGCATTCTGCCGGCGATTGTTACTTGCCGGGCGAGCTGGGAGGGCGGGCAGTGCGACCTTCCCGACGACAAGCGACTGGAACTGCTTGCGGCGGCCTGCCATGGGCAGGTGCGCTATCTGGACATCGAGTTCGCCACTGCCCGGGCGGGTGATGAGCTGCCGGTGGGGCGACCGATCATCACCAGTTCGCACGATTTCCATGGCCGGCCGGACCGGCTGCACAACCTGCTGCTGGAGATGAATTCGGGTCCGGGTGCCATCAGCAAGATTGCATGGACCGCGCGGAGTGTACGAGACTGCGTGGAGGCGATGGAGATCCTCCAGCATCGCACCAAGGCGACGATCGCTTTGTGCATGGGCGAGGCGGGTCTGCCCAGCCGCATCCTGGCAGGGAAGTTCGGGGGCTTTCTCACGTTCGCATCTCTCGATGCCGGCAGCGCCACGGCCAGTGGACAGGTGACGCTGGCGGACATGAAGCGGCTCTATCGGTGGGATCGCATCGGGGAGCACACGAAGGTGTACGGCGTGGTGGGTTCGCCGATCATGCATTCGATGTCGCCGGCGATTCACAACAGCGCGTTTGAAGCAGTCGGTCATGATGGGGTTTATCTTCCACTGCTGGTGGAGGGCAGTTACGAAAGCTTCAAGGCGTTCATGGAGAGCTGGCTGCACCACCCGGGACTGGACCTGGCGGGGCTGTCCGTGACGATTCCGCATAAGGAGAATGCGCTGCGGTATCTGCGGGAGCAAGGGGTGAAGGGGGCGCGGATTGAGATCGAGCCGCTGGCTGAGTCGATCGGCGCTGTGAACACCATCGTCGTGGATCGTGGCGAGGGTGAAACGGCGGGGGCGGCGGTGCCTGTTCGTCTACGCGGGTTCAACAGCGACTATGCGGCCATTCTTGACTCGATCACCGAAGCCATGGGCATCGATCGGGCGGGTCTGGCGGGTCTGCGGGTTGGCGTGATCGGGGCTGGGGGCACCGGCCGGACTGCTGTGGCAGCGCTGGCGCATTGCGGGGCCGCGGTGACGATCTACAACCGGAGCTTGGAACGGGCGACCGAACTGGCGACCGAGTTCGATGGCCGCACAGGGCATGTGTCGGCCGAGGCGATGGCGAAACTGGCGGGAGCCGAGCACGATATCCTGATCCAGACTACCAGTATCGGCATGCACCCCAAGATCGATGCCAGTGCCTTTGACGGCAACATGCCGCGCCTGGTGGCCGGCACGCTCGTTTTCGACGCAGTCTATAACCCGGTGGAGACAAAGCTACTGCGACAGGCTCGAGAGGCGGGGGCGAAGACGGTGTGCGGGGTGGAGATGTTTGTTCGCCAGGCGGCGAGGCAATTCGAACTGTGGACTGGCAAGCCTGCGCCGCGAGACCTGATGCGCCAGGTTTTGCTGGACCGGCTGCCGCGCTGAGAGTGTACGTGTGTCGGCTCGACTGCGTCGCTGATCAGGCGGTGGTGCTGGCGTCCAGGCGCTTCTTGATGATCCGAAGGGCATTGGCGACGCTACCGGCTGAGGTGTGCTCGGCCTTTTCGGGGCGGTCGGGGGCGAACAGTCGCCGGGTGAGCTTGTGCAGGGCGTAATCTTCGGCGCTGTTGGGGGTGAATCGGATCAGGTCCTTGAGGTCCGGGTTCTCGTGGGGATTGGTGAACTGCAGTGTCAGGTAGAAGAGGTCGACGGCCTTTTCCGGCTTGAAGAGGGCGTTGGTGAAATAGGGGCTGGTGACGTGGCCGGCCTCGACCATCTTGTGCATCACCCGCTGCACCTGGCACGTCCGCATAAGGTCATTGAAGATCCGTTCGGTGGCGGGGCTGGCGGCGAGATCCTCGTCGGTATGGATGGAGGATCCGAAGTCGATGAAGCCCACGCCCTCGGGCGTGACCACCATGTTGTCCAGGCGCAGATCAAGGTGGATCACGCCTGCCTTCTCGTGGACCATGTGAAGGAGCTGGGTCGACTGCAGTGCGAAGTCCATCTGTGAGATCGCATCGCCGCCGTTACGCAGCCAGTTGACCTGCAGCAGCGTGACCATGCCGCGATCATCACGCTCGTAGCGGGTGGTGTGTGGTACGCGGCTGCGGAACTCCTCGGGCAACTTCTCCTGCAGCCGCCGCATGATCGCGACCTCGCGGGTCAGGAAGATCGGCAGGATGTTGCGGATCAACTGGTGGGCCCGGCGCGACATCTCCTGTTCGCTGAGGCCCGTGCT
Source organism: Tepidisphaerales bacterium (assembly GCA_038213005.1). Lineage (GTDB taxonomy): Bacteria > Planctomycetota > Phycisphaerae > Tepidisphaerales > Tepidisphaeraceae > JBBQTU01. Next base: position 3,342 of record JBBQTU010000194.1, read on the forward strand.
GCGGTTGCGCAGGCGGTTCATCACCCACTCGACCGAAGGCACGCGCTTGGTCACAACATGCTGGCCGTTTGATTTCTCGCGGACCACCGACAACTCCACCTCGAAGGTGAAGCGATCGGTCAGTTCGCCCTTGGGAATGTGCAGTATCTTTCGGGCAGAGAAGTAGTGGACCTTGCGGCGGATCAGCGGCCAGAGCTTCCAGCCGTCGAGCACGGTAGCGTCGGGGCGCTCGACCACAAAGCCGTAGTCGGAGAATCGCTTGGCGATGCTGCGCATCTTCGGGAGGGAGTCGGTGGCGAAGACGAACTGTCCGCCCCAGCGGATGTGGGGGAATACCCGGCGAGGGTCGCATTCGTCGCGGTCGGTTGCGAAGACGAAATCGACCAGGTCCCGGGTGTGGTTGGTCGGACCAAAGGACCGGTATTCTTCGTCGTTTGCGAAGACCTTGCCGATAACGGGAGTCAGGACTGAATCGTGTTCGCCCATATCTTCCAAGCCCCGCGCGTGATTTAAACACCACCTTGCCTATAGGCCATTGCTTGCCCGGCGAGGCACTGACGATATGCTGTTGGATTTGGACGGCGAAGTCAACACTTTCCGTCCCAAAATGTCATTGGGACGATGTCGGGCGTGAGGCTGGCGAGGTTGCCGCGAGGCGAACCTGTATCTTCTGCTCGGCCGAGACGATGCGCTGGGTTAGGGTGTCTGTGAAGATTGCGACTACGGTGAGTTCTGTATGTTGCGGATGTCGTGTCAGCGGGATGCTCAGGACATAGGTGTAGAGCATCGCCTGACCGTACCAGGCCGAGCGGCTCTGGTCGAGCGAAAACTGTCGCGAGCCCACTAGCGGCGACTGGGCGTTGGCAAGGTCGAATATCTCCACCTTGAACTGTCCGGCCGCCTTGATGACCTGCCCGTCAGCGTCCACGGGAACGACGTAAACCTTGACCAGATCATCGGATGCCGAGTCAGGCGCCGCGGCATAGCCGCCGGTGAGCCGGTTGAACCTCAGGCCGTGAACGGTGAAAAGCCGATCCAGCCGATCCTGTGGCAGGACTGGGACGGTCGTAGCCTGCCGCTCCAGTCCGGTGATTCGCGCCCGGTCGGCCTTCTGCTCGCCTTCGAGGCGGGCGATGGTGGTGCGGAGGATGTCGTTGTCCTTGCGCAACTGGATATTGGCGCGCGACGGGCCGAAGCATCCGCCGAGGATCAGGGTGGCCGGCAGGGCAGGCAGCAGCAACCAACGTGTGAAACGGGCTGTCTTCATGGTCGGGTATCAGTCGGTCTTGTCGTCGTCGTCGGTGTCGCGGGGGCGCATCGGGCCTTCGGGAGCACGCATCAGGACGCTGTCGGCGCAGCCGTATTCGACGGCCTCCTCGGCAAACAACCACTTGTTGCGGTCGAAATCGCGGTGGATGTTTTCCTGGGTCTTGCCGGTGTAGTCGGCCATCATGGCGTAGAGGCGATCACGCAGGCGCAGCATGTGATGGGCTTCGATGCCCAGGTCGGTCGCGGGACCTTGAAGCACGCCGCCGATCAAGGGCTGGTGCAGCATCACCTGGGAGTTTGGCAGCACGGCGCGTTTACCCTTGGTGCCGGCGGCCAGGAGGCATGCGCCCATGCTGGCGGCCATGCCGATGCAGGTGGTGGCGACATCGCATCGAAGGTAGTTCATCGTATCGATGATGCCGAGGCCGGCCGAGATGCTCCCGCCGGGGCTGTTGATGTACAACTGGACGTCGGCCTTGGGATCATCGTTGGAGAGGAACAGAAGCTGGGCGATGATGATATTGGCGGTGTCATCGTCGATGCCGCCGCCGATGATAATGATGCGGTCCTTCAGCAGCCGCGAGTAAATGTCATACGCGCGTTCGCCGCGGCCGGTCTTCTCGATGACCATCGGAATCAGTTGGTTGACTCGGCTCATCTCTCTACTTTCCCTTCTCTTCGACGTTGAGCACTTCATCACAGAGGCCGTAGGCGACGGCATCTTTGGCTTCGAAGAATCGATCTCGCTCGCTGTCTTCGCGCAGCTTGTCGACCGGCTGGCCGGTGCACTTGGCCATGATGTTGATCAGGGCGTCCTTGGTCTTGAGGATCTCTTCGGCCTGGATCTGGATGTCGGCCGCCTGTCCATAGACGCCGCCAAAGGGCTGGTGAACCATCACCTTGGCGTTGGGGAGGATGAATCGTTTTCCCTTTTTGCCGGCCATCAGCACGACGGCGCCGCCGCTTTCGGCCCGGCCGATGCAGTAGGTGGCGATGTCGCAGGAGACAAACTGCATGATGTCATAGATTGCCAGCGTGTCTTCGACGACACCGCCGGGGGAGTTGATGTAAAGATTGATGTCCTTGCGGGCGTCGATGTTCCACAGATAGAGCAGTTGCATGATCACACGCGACGCCGACACCTGGTTGATCTCGCCGACGAGGAAGACGACGCGGTTTTCGAGGAGCATCTCCTCGAGGGTCATCTCGCGATAGCGGTTATAGCCGCCGCCGCCGCTGGGTCCCGGCGCGCCGGGCATCATAACTGGAGTGGTGCCATGCACTTGCTGCGGGTTTAGAATGCCCTGAGCTTCTGGCCGGGCGAACAGTGCCGCGGCCCGGGCCAACCGGCGTGGATCTGCGTTTGACAACATGGCGTCTTGCATCCCTTTCCCTTTCAGACAGTTACGCCGATGGTAAGCACGAGGGCGTTGAGAATCAAACGCCGTGACAACACGCCGCGACAACACGGTTGAAAACCGGGCGAAGGCAGAAGATCGGCGGGTGCTGTCTTGAGGCCATCGAGACTGAGCTATGCTGGAGCGCGATCGAAGGTCGGAGCGGTCATCATCAGCGGCGGCAGTATCAGCAGCGGGGACATCAACAACATCAGCACGAGCACCTGCCCTGGCTCATCCTTGGCTAAAGAAGGTATGCGAGTCGATCTTTACAACATGTCGGGACTTATTAAAATGTCCCGACAAAACGTAAAGGACAGGTAATGGGTTCAAGTTACAGGAAACGAACGCTGCAACTGGTAGGGAAAGCGGGAATACTCCGGCCCCGTGAGCTACAGCAGCACGGTATTCCCCGAGAGTATCTACGGCTCCTTGAACTGGCTGGGCAAGTTCAACGGACTGGCCGGGGACTTTACGTGCTGGCAAACGCCGAGTTCACCGAGACGCATTCCATCGCCCAAGCGTGCAAACGAGTGCCGAAGGGCGTGGTTTGCCTGCTGTCGGCCCTGCGGCTCCACGGACTTACCACCCAGTTTCCCCATGAAGTCTGGCTGGCAATCGACGAGAAGGCACGCAAGCCCAAACCGAGCCAACCGCTCATCCGAATCGTGCGCTTCACCGGTGAAGCCCTTACCTCGGGCATTCAGCAGCGGAGTATCGAAGGCGTGCAGGTGAGGTTCTATGACGCCGCCAAAACGGTGGCGGATTGTTTCAAGTACAGGAACAAGATCGGTCTTGATGTCGCCATCGAGGCGCTGCGGGATTGCTGGCGGAAGAAGAAAGCGACCATGAATCAACTCCACCAAGCAGCCAAGGTGTGCCGAGTTGCTGTGGTCATGCAGCCGTACATGGAGTCGCTGACGTGAGCAAGGAAAAGCCCACCAACCTGGCTGGCTTCCTCTGGCCGGTCGCAGAAGCCGTGAAATCCGGCGACCGCTTCGCCAAGAAGTGGGCACCGAGCGGGCCGTGGGCATAGGCATGGGTGGATGGCTGAGTTGCGGCATTCCATGTCGGCGATGACAGGGCGATGGGGTGCGGCTAAATCCATACCCGTTCCAATACCCTTTTCAGCCCAAAACCGAAGCGGGCCGAGCCTTAAAACGGCATTCGGTTCCTCAAGCATAAAACGCCCGTAATGCCAGTATAAAACTGGAATTGCAGGCGTTCATCAAACGGAGGCGACAGGATTCGAACCTGTGATACCCTTGCGGGCACTCCGGTTTTCAAGACCGGTGCAATCAACCGCTCTGCCACGCCTCCTCATTCAGCAGTCTGAGTTTACCCCAGCGCCCGCCGCAGTCAAAATGCCGGGTCCTGCGGCCTATGGCGTCGATGGTCCTGTGCATCGGCGACAGAGCGGGAGTTGGGAGGGTCAATGCCGCGCAAAGAAAGGCCACCGGAGCAATTCGGTGCACCTCTGTGCTGGGCTCGAGGCGGCGCACGCAGCCATGCCAGGCTGGTGTGGGCAAAAGCAGGCACGAGCGGGCGCGTCACAGCCTGCCTGCCTCCCGCCGTCCTGCGGAGTTACGGGGTTACCTGGTCGGGATACACGGGGCTGACGCGTGGGGCTGCTCTCCCCTGTGCGGGGTCGGGTCTGTACAATCCGCCGCTGATGACTTCGATCATTCTTTCAATCGGTGACGAGTTGGTGCTGGGGCAGACTGTCGACACCAATTCCGCGTGGCTCAGCCGGCAGTTGGCTTCGGTGGGGTGCGATATTGTGGCGCACGAGACGGTGAGTGACGATCAGGCCGCCATTGAACGGTCGATTCGTGAACTGGCCCCACGATGCGACTGCCTGATTGTCACCGGCGGGCTAGGACCCACCGAAGATGACCTGACGCGTCAGGCTGTGGCG
>JBBQTU010000195.1:0-7914 GCA_038213005.1 Tepidisphaerales bacterium
TCTTCACCTGCCCGAGCGGTTCTGAGTCGAAGGATCCGCTGTCTGGTGGTAACGTCAGCCTTGGCGACATCACCATGCATGCGAACTTCACGGACATCACCAACAACCTGAGCTTCGGTTTTGCTCCTCCGAGCACGAATGTCGGTGGTCTGGGCCTTGGTTATCGCATGACCACTGCTCTGAGTTCTGACTTCGCGATCGCGGCTGACCGCTATCAGGGCAGGGATTCGGGCGGCGCTCCGAACACCGACACGAACACGACCCCTGCCAATCAGCAGAAGATGAACTCGGCCAACCATGGTAAGGATGGCCAGAACGTCATGTACGCTGATGCGCACGTCAGCTTCGAGCAGCGTTGCTTCGTCGGCGTCAACAAGAACAACATCTTCTTCGCTGACTCCGGCAGTCCCACTGCTGCTGCACCGACGAACTTCGACACCCGTGTGTACAGCAATACGGCAACCGGTAGCGCCCAGCTTCCTGTGAACGGGGACGACACCGTCCTGGTTCCTTGGGCAGCCAACAACTAATCTTCGCGATCTCGCGTAGAAAAGTCTGAAACGCACAACCCGTCCCGCAAGGGGCGGGTTGTGTGCGTTTTGGGGATTGCCCAAGCGAGCGGCCCAACTCGCGCGACATCGAACGCCGCTGGAGACGCAGAAGGATTGGCTGATGGGGTCGCGAGAGCGGATTGGTTGGTCGAGGGTTTGTGCGCGGGGGACGAAATGGGCTGCCGAGGCGGCTGGCCCCACGGTGGGGCGGCCGCCTCGGCAGCCCATTTCGCGCGAAGACCAGGACGGCTGGAAACCAGAGGCGTTCAGTAGCACCCATGTTTCGTTTCTCCGCCGGTTCGGTTGGTCAGGAAGTAGCGCAGCGCGTCTGCGGCGTGGTCGTTGACCCCGTCCTTCAGCGGGTTCTCGTCGCGGGGGTGGGCGTAGCGGTAGTTGATCATGGATCTGATCAGCGTGTGGCAGCGCGGGTGGATGTAGAGAGTGGGCTCGCCGATGGCCGGGGCGAGGGCGGCGTGCATGATCTCCAGGCCATCGTGGATTCCGAAGTGGCGCTCGCGGACTTCGTGCCCGGCCTCGCGGAGCAGGCGGACATGGGACGTCGCCGTCTGGCCGTTGCATTGTTTGCCGGAGGGGTCCACTCCCAGGAAACGGGGCAGCGGCCAGGGGCGGCTTTTCATTTCGATGATGTGCGATTCCATGATGCGGGTGGACTGGACGTATTCGTCGACGACGAAGCAGTAGCCCAGGCGGTCGAACTGGACCCAGAGGCAGACGAAAGGGTTGGCGAAGCCGAAGTCGATGCCGCAGCCCCAGGCGCCATCGCGGGCGGGCCAGGCGTCTCCCCAGGGCGGGGTGACGCGGACGTGGACATCCGGGTTGAACTCGGCGAAGACGGCGGCCTTTCGCGAGGGGCGCAGGCAGAGCATCTCGGATTCCCAGCTCTGTTTGCTGACGCGGTGCTTCATGGTCAGTGCGTCTTCGATCTTGAAGAATCCGGCGGCATGGGTCTTGGCGCGGCCCTGGCATTCGGGATGCAGGGCGCAGGCGACACACTCACGCTCGGGCGGGCAGTGCTCCAGCACATCGAGCAGGCACCACTTGATGACGGTGGCGCGACGCTGCTCGGCAGAGGTGATGATCTCCTGCATCAGCCCAAAGGGCTCGTGAAGCGTGGAGAGGGCTTCGATGGTAGCGGGGATGTCCTGCTTCTCCTGCGTGCAGTCGTCGGGCAGAGTGATCTCGCTTGCGGATTTGGAACGGGTGGTGAGCTGGGCGGCTTCCCAGATATCGGGCTTGAATAGTTCGACCTCATCACAGCGGAGCTTCTGGACGCGCAGACCGCGGACGGCGCGCTGCGACTGCGTGAGCACGGCGGCGGTCGACCCATTCTTGAGCGTGAGGTGCCGGGCGCGGTCCTTGCCGGCCAGCAGATCCTGGGCGACCTTGTAGATCATGGGGTTGAGCTGCTCCCACATGCGCAGGCTCTGCTCGAGTGAGCCGCCGAGGATGCGGATGCTGCAACCGGGCTTGTGGAGCAGATCCAGGAGCGTGGCGATGGCGCCCAGCGTGGTCTTGCCGCCGCCGCGTGGGGCCCAGACGACCAGGTCCCTGGGCTCGCGGTAAGCGGCCCAGAGATAGTCAAAGGGGGCCTTGTGGTCGGGGCAGACCGACTTCGTCGGGATCGAGAGACCCAGGTGGTATCGGATCCAGTTGTGCAGCGCCGCGGGCGTGCGGCAGGGCGTCAGCAGGTCCGGCAGCTCGAGCGTGGACGGGGTGATGGCGGATGAGTTGGTCATTGGCCTTCCTCGTTGATTGGCACAGAGTTCCTGGCGTGTCAGAGATGGTCGGGTTCCGATTTACCACGACGCAACGACGTAACGACGGAAGAGGGATGAAACGCGAAGGCGCGAAGGGCGCGAAGACAGACGCGAAGAATACAACAGGACCGATGTTTTCTTCGCGTTTACTTCGCGTTCTTTGCGCCTTCGCGGTTGGTCTTTGTTGTCTTCCGTCGTTGCGTCGTTGCGTCCCGCCGCGGCGGGCAAGCTGTGGTGAAAGTGACAACCAGATACGTGTTTACGCGCCCATTACGCGGCTCAGCAGCTTGTCGAGCAGTTGCGTGGCGAGCTGCTGGAGGTAGTCGGCCGACTGGCCGAGCAGTTGGGCCTTGGCGAGGGCGGCCTGGTAGTCGGGGTCGCGATCGAGTTGGCGCTGGGCCTCTTCGATGAGCAGGTTGCGGTCGATGACGGCCGCCAGCCGCGGGTGGTTGGTCTGGAACTGCTCCCAGTTGGCGTCGATGGCGGTTTCGATGAGTTTTCGGAGGTCCTGGGTTTGCATGATGCGGGTCCTTTGTGGTTGGAGTTGGTGGTTGCGGCTGTGTCGCCCTTTCAGGGCTCTGTTTTTCTGATCGGTTCAACCCAGGGCGTTGCCCTGGGCTTACGAATGTCGCCCCGTTGGGGCTGAGGAAAGCGGGGCGCCTAACCGGGGGACTTACGTCCCCCGCTCGCCGGGCAGCGATACGGTTGTCAGTTGCGTTTGAGCAGTGTTGCCCAGCGGGTTTCGGTTTCGGCGAGGAGCTGGATCTGGGTCAGGGCCTGGTCGATGGCGGCGAGATTGGCGGCCGACGCGGCATCGGACTGATCGATGGCAGCGCGCTGGGCGACCAGGGCGTCGATGGCGGTGACGTAGGCCTTGCGGTGGACGATGACCCAGTCGGGATCGAGGGAAGCGCGGGCGCGGACGTCATCGTCGAAGGCCTGGTCGAGCATCTGGCGTTTGAAGTCCAGTTGCTGGTGGACGGTGGCCTGGCGCTGGTCCTGCGCCTGGCGGACAAGCGTCACGCCTTCACGGGCTTGGCCGGCCAGATCACGCTGGACGGCGGCGTAAGGGAGGCAGCCGCCTGCGGCGACGGCCAGACCGGCGAGCGTTGTCAGTTTCAGTTTCGTAAACATCGCGAACTCCTTTCGGTTTGGACTAGAAGCTTCCACCACGGAGTCGCACGGAGGATCACGGAGGAAGAAACCAATACGAGGTTCTGTTCTGCGTGCCTCCGTGTTACTCCGTGCGACTCCGTGGTTCACCGCTTGTTGGTGCGACCAGCGCCCCGTCACGCGGCGGCGCGGGGGTGCTCGAGGGTTGCCAAGACGCGCTCCTGGGCGTCGCAGAGGCGCGTGAGGGCCTGGGTGTTCTCGCGGACCAGGGTGATGATCTGGTCGAGTTGGACGCGGTCGGACTGGATGCGGGCGTGGGCTTCGTCGAGCTGCTGCTCGCGCTGTCGGCTGGTGCGACGCTCCCACAGCCACATGGCACCCATGACGCCGGCCGAACCGATGCCGGTGAGATCGGGCAACGTGGTTGTCGTGACGGCCTGGGCGAGAGTCGTGAGGATGGACATGTTCGATTCCTTTCTTGATCAAAGGTTTCTGGGACTCAGTTTCACCACAGCTTGCCCGCCGCGGCGGGACGGAACGACGCAACGACGAATAGGCAACATTCGTCGTTGCCGTCGTTCCGTTGTTGCGTCCCGCCGCGGCGGGCAAGCTGTGGTGAAATCTGAGAGCCAGTTGCGCTGCCTGCGTCACACCGTCAGCCCGCGGATGATGCCGTGGGCGTTCTCGTTGCGGAGTTCCAGGGTGTATTCGCCGACGAGCTGGCCGGTCTCACGGTCGCCGACGGCGGCCAGGGGGCGATACTGGAAGCTTCGCCCAGCGAGCGGGAGCACGTCGATGCGCGTGGAATCCAGCAGGACTACCGCGTCGGCCGGCACGTAGCGACTCAGCACGATGCGGCAGAGCCCGAAGTCGCTCTCGTAGAGGCTGACCAGGTCTCGGAAGGTCTGGTCGGCCGGGGCGAAGTGCCGGTTGGCGCCGATGAAGCCGTTGATCAGTCGCTTCTGGGATGCCCCGACGAGGATGGTGTCGATCCGCGAGGCGGAGTTTTCCCAGATCTGACGCAGAGCGGCGTTGAGGTGCGCCTCGGTCAGCGACAGGTCGGCCGGCATGCCGCCGACGCCGGCGTTGAAGCGGTTGGTGCTGAGCATCGACAGCAGCCCGCCCATGGTTCGGCGGGCGGTGACGCCGCCCTGCGGGCTCGCCAGCGGAGCCCGGCCGTTGATGATGGTGTTCTCCAGGTCGCGGAGCAGCTCGCGCAGACGCTGCTGCTTCTGGTACGCCATCTCATCGGCGATGCCAAGCTGGCGGACGGCCAGTTCGGAGCCGGAGACCTCGACGGTTGCCGAGAAGATCTGCGTGTAGTTCTGCCGGCGGCTTCGCGCGGTGAAGCGGGCGGAGTCGGCCGAGTCGCCTTCGAGCGCGGCGTTGCCGACGATCACCAGGTGCATGTCGCTTGCCAGCGAGACTTTGGTGGTTCCGCCGTGGCCACGCAGGACGGTGATCTGCCCGGTGGACGGGCTGGTGGAGCTGACGAGCATCATCTCGGCGGCCTCGTCGATGCGGACCTGATCGCCGGTGCGGAAGCGGTCGGCGTGGGCGACGTGGAAGCTGACCGCGTTGGTCGGGTCGGCGATGGCGTCGTCGTCGATGACGTCGTGGTTGGGGGTAAGCTCATCCTCCAGCCACTCGTGGATGGTGGACCGGGCCTCGCGGGCGGGATCGCCCAGCAGGTCCAGCAGCGGGGTCTCGTGAGGCGAGACGATCGATACGAGGTCAGCGACATCCTCGGCGATTTCGGGGAGGGTGGCGCCGGCGCTATACGTAGCCTTTCCAGTGAAAGCCATGACAGGCTCCTTTTTCTGCCGATTGCGCTTGGGACAAGTGAATAAGCCCTGGGTCTTCGCCGTTGCCCGGCGCGGAAATCCGCGCGGCAATCGGCGGGGGCAACGGCGAAGACCCGGAGCGACAATGTCAGATCAGCCGACGATGGATCGGCGGGCCCGCTGGAAGAGCAGGCAGTCTTTGAAGCTGCCGGACTTGCGGGCTTGCTCGGCCAGGCGATTGAGTTGGTCACGCGCGTCGGGCGGTCGGCTTTCAGGCGCGGCCGGAGGCGGCGGGGCCTGGATGACAGGCGCGACCGGCGGCGGCGCTGCGACGGGCGAGGCGGTTGGGGTTGGGTCAGTCGTTACGGGGGTATCGGTGATGGGGTCCATGGGGGTCTCCTTTCAAAATAGAGGTCATTGAGATTCAGATTCACCACAGCTTGCCCGCCGCGGTGGGCAAGCTGTGGTGAAACGGAGTAGCAGGAACATTGAGTCACGCAGCGCCCTCGCGGCCGGCGGGCGTGGCTGGTACGTCGTAGCCGAGTTCGCGGAGGACGGTCGCCTGGGCGACGCCGAGTTCGAGTTTGGCTTTGGCTTCGTCGAGCTTTTCCATTTCGTTTTCGGGCAGCGGGCTGGGCCAGTTGATCTCGACGCCGCGCTCACCCGGCGTGGTGGGGAAGACGCCGGCGGTGTCGAGCCATGCCAGGGCGAGCTCGCAGATGTCCTGCAGAGCTGCGCCGTAGACGGCTCGCTTGCGATCGGTGCGGGCCAGGAGGCTCATCAGCGTGATGCGAAGGGCCGCGGCGCTGGTGAGGTGCCCGATCTTGCCCTGCACAGCGCCCGCGGCGACGGGCGAGACGCCGGAGATCTTGTCCATGCCCTCGCGGATGTCCTGGATGTGGGCCAGTTCGCTGGGGTTGTTGGTGTCGCCGCCAACTTCGACGATCTGGGCATCCGGGTCGCTGCTCTGCCACATCCTGCCCGGGCCGACAGGCTGGTTGATGAAGTCGGTGATGTTCTTGCCGAGGTACATCTTCATGCTCTGCAGGGCGATGCGGTAGGCGCGGTCGCTGAGGCGCGTGTTGAGTTCATCCTGGAGCGGGATCAGCGGCAGGACGTCGCTGCCGCCGGCGTAGGAGAACGGCAGGGGCGTGTTCTGGATGTGGACGACCGGCAGGCGGCCGAGCGAGTTGCCGCCTGAGGCGACCAGCACACCATCTTCGTATCGCTGCCAGAGGTCGCCCGAGAGCAGTTCCAGCACCTCGACGGTGGGCGCTGATGCCGCAGGTGGCGTGAACCATCGCGAGAGTCGAGACAGCAGCTTGGTGGCCGGGGCCATGGGGGCCCGTTGCGCGGCGTTGCCGGCCGCGGCGGCGCGCTGGGCGCTGTAGAGCTGCCCGTAGAGGCGCACGACGCGGTAGTCGGAGGGGTCGGTCCAGGCGATGGCTCGGGATGGGTCGACGACCTCGATGCGGAGGAGGTTGGCGAGATCCGCGGGGGCGAAGCGGCGGTGAGCGAGTGCGGAGTCGGCTCTGCCATCGGCATCGTGAGCCACTCCGTCGCCGGCCGCCTGCTTCGCTTCCGTTGGATCCTCCTTGGTCGCCCCCGCGCCGGTGAGGCGCGAGAGCACCTGGGTGTCCAGGGTGATGACCAGGTCAACAAACCCGTAGACAGCGCCGAGGAGGGCAACCTGCTGGAGGAGGCGCAGGCCGCCGGCGCGGGTGAGGATCGCATCAAGGACGGGCTGGATCTGCGCCGCCCGAGCGGGGTCGGTCACGGCGCTGTGGAGGATGACGTCGCGACCGAAAAGGTAGTCGATCATGGTGTCCACACGCCACGCGATTTCGTTTTCGATAACGACTTCCTTGCGGGCCGGGCCGGCGGGCTGGGCGAGATCGATGTCGCCGCCGGCGATGAAGCCGGAGATGCGCGAGGGCAGGCCCCATTCCTGTCCCTGGCGATAGGGGCGGGTGGAGTCGCCGGGCAGGTCGCGGCGATGAGTCATGGGGTTGGCGTAATAGGTCCACAGCCGCCGGAGGGCTGGGCGATCGGAGGCGGTAAAGGTGGAAAGGCGTTGATGAATGGCCGAGGGATGGACGGTTCCGATCGCTCGCAGCCCCGATTCAAACTCATTGGTGGTGCTGGTCATAGTGGTCTCCTCACCTTTCCGGAGTTGTTGCGTTTTTCCCGCGTTAAAAACGCAACGGCAGGAGGAGAGACGCGGATTTCCTAGGAAAGTCGGACGAAAATTCTTGAAAAATAGCAAAGAAATGGTATTTGGTGCATAGCGTTTTCAACGCGGGAAAAACGCAAACTACCTAACACGCTGCTGGCCGACCCACCCCAAAGGGAGAGGGTATCCACGCAACTTGACCACGCCCCATTGAGTAGTGCGTGGCGTCCTCGCCCGCAGTCGTCGGCCACTGCCAGGTGCCTGTTTCGCCAAACCCAACGATTTCGGACCCCGGCAAATCAGATTGTCTGGTCGGGCCTGTGCGGGCGAGGACGCCACGCACTACCTGGCCGACTTGTGTAGATCCCATTTCTAAAGGGAATGGGCCGGGAAGGGGAAAGGGGGTTGGCCTGTCTGCCCCGGACGGTTGTTGATGTACCGGTTCTTAGTGGAGGAGAATGTCGGCGATTCCCATGAGGCCGATGAGGATGCTGATGCCGCCGTTCATGACGAAG
>JBBQTU010000196.1:0-7902 GCA_038213005.1 Tepidisphaerales bacterium
GTGAAACTGGGGATCAGCAACAAACGGAAGAAGGCCGCTCGTAACCGCGACTACATGTTCAAGCTGCTGACGCAATCATCCAATACCAAATGATTTGGCCCTGGCGAAGTCCTTCGTCCACGCCAGTCCAATGGTGGGGCCGTAGTAGCCGTTGCACCAGGTGACGTAATAGCGGTCCTCGATCCAGCAGACTCGCGGATCGTAGGCGTAGCCTTTGAGAACCACCTCGGGATCGGTCGTCGTGTTCACGAAAGTAATGGGTCGCGATGTGATCGTCCAGCGGATCCCATCCTCGCTGAATCCGCTGTGGATTTGCATGTCGCGGGCCGTGTTATCGCAGCGGAACACGCCGGTGTCAGCTTCCGCCCCAGTAGTAGTAACGCGAATTGCCGCTGTCGTGGTTGAGCGAGTAGTTAACCGGATTCAGGGCCTGCTTGTAGTATTCGGGGCCCTTTCCCTCCACATGGCCATCTCCATAGCCGATGTTCTGCCAGCTCGGCAGACCGGGACGTTTGCTGTCCCTGTGGTTGACGCCAAAGTAGTTGGCCACCGGAAAGGTCTCAACCAGATCTGCACAAAGAATGCGTTCGGAGACTCTGGGGTCACTCAAGCGCACAGCCGGGATCAGCACAGTCTTATTGGAATTCCAGTTCGCGATCGATGTCCCCAAGCTTCCGGCGGTGATCCCCCCGACATATATGTAAGAGCCCTGAGCCCAGTACCCCCAATTGGCGTCTCGGGAATCGGGGGGTTGGGCCTTGCTCATGTCGACTCCGGCAGAAGGACACAGGATCGACTTTTCGGACATGCCATACTTGACCATGGTCTGCAGCGTCGTTCCCCATTGTTGCCATTGGAAATGAGGCCGATCGACTTCAGCCTGGAGCCCGGTAGCGAGATTGTCCGAGTCTTCGTCAAGATCGTAGTTCCAAATGATTGGCAAACGGCTGCCTGCGGAATGCCGCCATGCCATGGGAAACTGCCCCTTGTGGTCGTTGGCGAACATGATGCTGGCCTGCACCATGTTGTGCAGGTTGGACGCGCAGACGGCGCGATTCGCCGATTCGCGGGCCTTGGCCAGAGCGGGCAACAGGATCGATATCAGAAGCGCGATGATGCCGATGACGACAAGCAGTTCAACGAGAGTAAAGCCGCACGTCTTCGGCAAACATCTGGAGGAGGGTTGGTAAGTCATGGCTGCGTCCTCGTCTTGTGGCAAGCGGCGGAAACATGGCCGGGCGAAGCGAAGGAATCGGGCAAGTCGGTAACGGATCCATTCCGAAACGCCTCGCTTCGCCCAGCTAACAGAACAACTTTGCTCAAGCACGTCGGCGACGCATGGCCAAGCCGGTCACGGCCATGCCGAGCAGCGACAGACTCGCAGGTTCCGGCACGACTGCACTGGCAGTAATCTGGTCAAAGAACAGGTTATTGTCCTGGCTGCCGTTGTTGCGGAAAAGTTCCACACCCAAGTGGATTCCGGCCGTAGTCGCCGTGTAGGAGGTTGTCACAAAGTTCCATTGCAAACCATTGGTCACCTCTGACGTCAACGCCAGCGTAGAGATCGGGGTCCCGCCACTGGCCGCACTGAACTCAACCAGACGGATCGACCCGCCGGTACCCGGATCGGCGGCCTTGACGTATCCCGATACCGTGTAAACGCCCCCAACAACAGTGTCCGTGACCAGGTTCTGGTACATGAACTGGTTGTTGCCGGTGTGCCAGAAGAAGGCATAGCTGTTGGTTCCTTCAGCGCCGGTGCCGGCGCCAGGATTCTGCTGGCCCCATGAATAGTCACTATTGTTGCCCGTGTTGCTGGACCATTGGTAGACCTCCGATGTGGTCGTTACCGGCATGGCGCCGCCATTCCAGGACTCGAAGTTGCCATTTGCGACCGGGATCACCGCCGCCTGGCTGCTCTGAGCCAGTCCCGCCACAACCAACGCTCCAACCGCAACCGCCAAAGATGTGATACGCATCAGACTCTCCACTTTCTGGAAACCATGTTTCCGACGACCTCCGCCTTCACACGGTTCTGTCGGCGCCGCCTCGAAAGGCAGACAAGAAGACGACGCCCGAAACGATTCCTAATTTCCGGGTGACCCGGTGGCCACCACCCTGGGCTCAAGCTGCCGGCACTGAGGTGCCGCGGGCGACCGCCCCGCCGCCCGGTCCAGCAGGAGGCTCACCATCTCCTGCCCCATCTGATCGTTACGCTTATCCACCGTGGCAGCCGGCGGGCAGGGCTCGAAGGCCCGCTCGTAGGACCGGCTCCAGTAGTTGTCGTAGCCCGCCACCAGAAAGTCCTTGCCTGGGGTTCGCCCGAACACGCGGACGGCCGCGGTGACTGCGAACGCGTCACGGTCGGTGCCGACCATGAGGGCATCCAGCGGGTTGGCGCCGATCATGTGCTCCACCAGGAATCCGGCGGTGCTTCGTACGGCGGCATCGAACACGACTCGACGCTGATCGTTGGCCGCCTCGCTTTCCACCAGGGGCAACGGGCTGCAGAGGATCGGGGCGCGGGACGTGAGCCCGGCCTCGCGCATGGCCCGTTCGTAGCCGGCCTGCCGCGGGGCATACCAGTAGCCGTCGGCCGGGGCGGGCCAGATGTGGGCGATCTGTCGTTTGCCCTGCTGGATGAGCCAGCGAGTGAGCTGATAGGCGCCGGACTCGTGGTCGGACATCACACGATCAAAAGGCGCCAGTCCGGGGTCGCCGCCGTAAACGACGACGCGCGTACCGGCCGAGACGAGCATTTCGACGAGTCGGGGCGTTTCCGGGCCACCGCCGTACAGTTCCGGCACCAGAACGCCGATAGGCTTTTCCTCGGCGAGTCTGCGGGCATCCTGCGGGCGAAGTTCATTGGGGTTCAAGGCGACGACGTGATGACCAGCATCTCGCACGGCCTGACCGAGCCCGAGGCTGAGGTAGTTGGCCCAGTAGGCGTCCTGCGAACTGCGGTGGCGGGAGTCAAACAGGGGATCGAGAAAGACGACCGCCTGGTGCATCCATGTATCAGTCTGCCTGGCCTTGGCGGTGATCTCCCGAGTCCGCGGGCCATCGCGCCGGACAAGCCCTTCGTCGGTCAGACGCTGGATGGCGCTTCGGATCAGAGTCCGCCCCACGCCAAACCGCTGGGAAAGGGCGCGTTCGGACGGCATCGGGTCATGAGGCGTCAGTTCGTGCAGAACCAGTTGCCGCAGAGCACGCACCACCCGAAGGCGATCGCCTTCTATTGGCTCTTCCTGATCAATGACCGCCCGTTCAGTTGCCATGCCCAGCCGCTCCGTTGAACCAACTAGAACCGATCATTCCTGCTAACCGTAGTGGCATTCTACACCGGTACGATTTGGTGTCAATATAAAAATAGAAAACCATCTTCGTACCATCGCGGCGACAACGACGCCGCGTAAGCCTTGGTTGCAGGCGGGGCTTACGCGGCCGGCGACACGGGTGTCAGGCCCGGAAATCGCCTCATTTCGCTGCGGGCTGTGTTGTGGTCGATCTGTTGAGCAGCAACTGCGACGCGTCGAACGAATGGGGTTCAAACGTGAAGACGCGGACCTCGTCGATGTCGCCATCGAAGAACCCCTCTTTGCCACCTGCCGCGGCACCGATGCTGAATTCAGCTTTGTCGTCAGCATCGTTGAGTTTGGCGTCGCTCGATCCCATCGCCTGGCCGTTGAAATAGAACGTCGTCTTCCCGGAATCGCGCACAATGGCGACATGGCCCCATTGGTTGGCCGGCTGATCGCCCGACCATCCCATCAGTGCCACGCCGCCGAGCAGCACCTGAAACCCCTTGCCGTTGCGGACGAGGGACCAGCCATGCGCGCCGCTGCCGTATTGGAGGATCACCTGGAATCCGTCCTCCGTCCTGGCACGGACGAACACTTCGGCGCCGAAATTGTCACGCGCGCCAAATAGGCCGCTTCGGAAATAGCGCGTGTCCTTGCCGTTGAACCGGACAGCAAACCTGGAGTCCTTGGCCTGCCGGGAGACCTCACTGGTGTAGGTCGGCTCGCCCGAGCGTTTGAGGTCCAGCTTCCCAACCGAATCCTTCGTGGGATCGGCCGCCGCGACGCCGGCAACAGCCTGTGGATCGGCATCGCCAAGGCGCCACTGAGCGACGGTACGCACCTCCGCATACGCCGAGGCCGACGCCAGGACAACGGATAGAAGAATTGTTCGAAATGCCATTGTGGGTCCTCGATGTAAGGGTTCCGGACAAACAGCCTGTTCATGTCCTTGAAACTATTTCAGCGCGATTCGGATGCCTTCCTCGCCCGTGCGCCCTTTGATGAGGGCGTACTGCTTCAGGCCGAAGCCATCGTTGTCGATCAACTTGACCGCCAGTTTTGCGGGGAGGCTGCCCACGAGCGTGCGTGGTATCGTGATGCGGTAGAACGTGAGGTCGTCATGGCGGCTGATGGTCGCCTCAGCACCAGTGACGTTCGTCCCCGTCTGCTTCACCACGGGCTTGTCGTTGACCATGCTCGAGGCGGCCTGCAGCAGCACCTTGCCAGAGTCATCTGTCAGGCGCAGCTCGATCGAGTCACCCTCGGCGAGCTTGTCGGCCGACGCAGGAGCAACGAACTTGTCATCGCGGACGGACACGGCGAAGGTGACGGTCTCGCGCTCGCTGTTGACCCAGACCGTGCCGGAAAGGTCGGCGTCACCTTTGTACCACTTGCCTGATTCGGGAAACTTCTCGAACAGGTTCGTGATACTGAGGCTGTCCAGCACGGCAACAGGTTCGGTCAGTTGCCAGGTGCTCGGATCGGCCGCGAGGCCCGCCCCGGTAACCGAAGGACGCTCGATCTCAAGCGGGATGACCTGCTCGGTGAGCTGCTTGCCGTCCTTCACCAGTTTGCAGACTAGGCGGTCGGGATCGATGCCTCCGGAGTTGGTGATGGCAATCTGCTTGTCGGTGCCGTAGGTCAGCCCCCAGCCGCCCGAACCGGAGAGCACCAGCACACCGATGGTGTTGTTGCCAGCCTTCAGCGGCAGATCAAAGGTGTATTTCATCCGGTCGGCCGCGCCGTTGTTGCCGGTTGCGAGGGTATCAAACACCTTCTGCCCATTGCAGTACCACGCCATCCACCAGTCAGAGCCTGCGCCGACCTTCAGGGTCGTATCCTGCGGAACGTAGAGGGTGGTCAGCAGGATGGCCGGATCCTTCTCAACTGAACCGTTACCCAGGCTGCTGAGGTTAACGGTGCCATTGGTCACCAGGACGTCCGTCCCTTTCACCATGGCGGCCTTCTGCCCGGGAAGCTCGGCCGGAATGGCCATCAGCTTGCCCAGATCGGCCTTGTCGGGACTCGTATGGGCAAACACGCGCCACCAGCGCGGCAGTCGCAGCGGCGAGGTGGCCTCGCCCAAGGTCATGGTAACTGCAATGCGCTTTGTCTCCCCGGCTTTGAGTTCCACCGGGATGCTGGCCGGCTCGGCCTTGATGCCGACGCGGCAATAGGCCTCGAGATTCAGCGTTGCCTTTAGCACGTCGACTGACGGATTGCGAACCACGACATACCCGACGTTGGGCATCCCCGTGAAGAGCACCGACGGCATGTCGGCCGCAATCATCGAGTCCACCGTCTTCACTGCGGCGAGTTGGCCGTCGCTCGTCCACGAAACAAAGACCGGGTCGACGCCGACGAACACGTTGAGCACGCCGCCAGCCTGCGTGCGGGGCGGGACCGAGTTGCCAAACATGTCGGTCTGCCTGATTTCCACCGCCCGAGGCGAATCGAGTTGAATACTCACATCCGTAATGCTGGGCCGATTACTCCAGGCGACCAGCGTCTTTTTCCCGTTGACGCCATCGAAAAGATATCCCTCGAGGGCCTCGGCCTTCAGATCCAGCTTCTGCTGGAACTTCATATGCCGCAGTTGTTCGACCATTGTGCGATAAGCCAGGGCCGCCGGGCGCGGCGCGGCCGCGCCGTCTTCGCTGGTCGTATAACCGGCATCGCCGCCTTGAATCAGCAGCGCGAACCAAAAGAATGCCGGTGTCGGGGTCGACTGGGCATAGACCATCTTCTGTACCACGGTCCGCGCCTGCAGCATCAGCTCACCAGGGTTGCCGCCGTCGGCGGCCATACCAGACTCGGTCTCGACATAACGCAGCTTCTCCAGTCCGTACTTGGTTGCTTCATCACGGATGCGGATGAAGGCATCTCGCTCCGCCTTCGCGCCCGGGCCATGGCCGTGATACGCCAGGGCGTCAATGTCATCCGGCTTCATCAGCGAGATCATCTTGCGTGCCCGCTGATCACCTTCAGCCCCGAAGAAGCACAACCCGCCATTCATCACCACCGCATCCGGATTGCCCTTCTTGATGGCCTTCCGCATCGTCTTGAAACTGTCGAAGTATTCCTCGATGGGACCCCGGTAGAAGAATCGCAGGTCAGGTTCGTTGCCCAGTTCGTAGTAGGTCACCTTCCCGGCGGACTTTTTCGCGAACGCCTCGAGCCTTGCCCCCAGGTCGCGCAGCAGCCCCTGTCGCTTTGCCGGGTCCATGCCATTACTGATCTGACCAGGTGCTGTGTCCTGCGGAGGGTCACACATGAACATCGGCTGCACGCCCTGCGCCAGCCATGCGTCAATCAGCCCGGTGTTGTCCTTGTCGATCGAGAGGTCGCCGCCGCGGACAATATCCACGCCCAGCGTCCTGCACCACGCCATCGCAGCCGGCCCGGCGCCCGTCTCCTGCGGGCAGATGCCGTAGAGGAACTCGCCCTTGGTGGCCTTCTCGAGCTGCGTGTCACTGATCACGCCCAGCTTGGTCGTTCGCTGGATCAGCGGCTGCTTTGTCCCATCGTTGTCTATGGTCGTCTCCAGGCGTGCCATGTACGGACCCAGCGGCAGCTTGTCCGCGTCAAACTTCACCGCGATGTCGCCGGTTTTCTCGCCGGCGATCACCAGAGTGCCCTCGAGTTTCTGGATTGTCTTGCCAGCGTAGTCCTGCAGTTGCCAGGTCCAGCCTAGTTTCGCGTCTTTCATCGCCAGATTTTCCAGGCGATAGGTCAGCGACTGCTCAGCCTTACGCGGGTAAACCAGTAGCGAACCTTCGCCGACGACCTGCCTCAGTTTCAACATGCGGTCCCAGTCGACCTGGGCAGCGCGGTCGTGGCCGACGATCTTGATGCTGCGGATGCACAGGTCCTCGTTGAACCCGTTGACGCGCAGGTCATAGCCGTCGCTCAGAACTGCGTTGTCCGGGTTGCCGAAATCGCGATTGCCGAAATATGCGTCGTCCACACTCACCCGCGCGGTTGTCCACTTGGTGGATTGCCAGCCGCCGCCGATCTTCCGGCTGCCGCCCTTGGCGTCGATCGCCATCTCCACCGGTGCCCACGCCTTGTCCATATAGGTCAGTTCGATATCCGCCGCCGGCGCCTGGCCGTTCTTAAATCGTGGATCGGTGAGCGTGAACTTGGCGCTCCTCGCCCACGGCATGCCCATGGCCTGCCCGGCTACGAGACACCACGTCTTCTTGCCATCCACTTCCACTTCGCGCACCTGGCCACCGACGGACTCATACCACATCCCCTGCGCCTTGGGCTGCTGATCGAAAACAATCGAGCATTCCAGCGGCGCGTTGCTGGCCGGTGCCTGCGAAGCCTCGGTGGGGATGTCTTTGGCGTCCATCCCGCGAACGGGGTAGTCCTTCTTCTCCGCGGGACGGGTGGCGAGCTTGCCGGTGAACTCCTGTTTAACCTGGGCGTCGGTCAGGCAGACGGGGAATATCCGCAGTTCGTCCAGATCGCCTTTATACGCCTGATAGTTGCCACCGGGGAAATTGCCGCCTTTGACATAGCCCAAGGTCAGCGGTTCGGTATTGCCGCGAAGCTTGCCTGAGCCGGACCGCTCGTTCTGCAGCACGCCATCTAC
>JBBQTU010000197.1:0-7872 GCA_038213005.1 Tepidisphaerales bacterium
CGGTTATGCGAGTTGATCGCCTGCCCGATGCTGTAGATCACCAGCAGGACATTAACGACTTCGAAGTAGACCGGGCCATCGCGACGGATGACCGAGAGGGTCGAGATAGTGAACGCCGCCGCGATGCCGATCAGAAAGAACAGTTCCATGGAGACCGTGCCGCTGCGGAGTTGGCGGGCGGCGCTGGCGGCAAGGGGAAGCCCCAGCAGCAGCAGGACAACAACGGTCGCCACCAGCATGCCCAGTTGCAGCAGCAGCCGCGCGGCAGGATCGTCGGCTCCCGCCAGATTGACCGTGAGGCCCAGCACCATGGTCTGACAGGCGACGAAGATGCCCAGGGCGATGCGAAACCACGGCAGTTGGCGCGAGCTGGCCAGTGGAGGGCAGCATACGATCGGCCCGGCGGCGGGGCACGCCGCTGCGGATTCAATCGAGGATGACGCGACATCGGGCACTGTGGATGGATTATACAGCCCAGAGGGTGCGCTGGCGTGCGGGCTATGCAACGGAGACCTCCCGGATCACGCGGCTCAGGGTGCGGAAATCGATGGGCTTGATCAGGTGCGTCGCAAAGCCGGCTGCCAGGCTGTTGCGCACATCAGAGTCCATCCCATAGCCACTGAGGGCGATACCCTTGAGGCCTCGACTCTTGAGCTGTCGCATGATGTCCAGGCCTGTCCCATCGGGCAAACCAATGTCGCTCAGCAGCAGGTCAAAAGGCCGGGCCATCCCGATGTCCAGCGCCTCGCCCACCGTGGCGGCGGTGGTTATCTGATGGCCGGCACGCCGTAGCAGTTTGGCGAGAATCGCTGCGGTGGTCGCATCGTCTTCCACCAGCAGGATACGCAGCGAGTTCTCGGCCTGGTTCGGCGGCGCCGCAGCGGCCGGACGCTCATGGCACGTCGGGAGGATGACGGTGAGCGTTGCGCCTTTGCCGGCGCCTTCGCTCGCCGCCAGCATGGTTCCGCCATGAAGTTCCACCAGCGACTTCGAAATCGCCAGCCCCAGCCCCAGGCCGCTGGGTGAGGCGTGGTCTGGGGTGTGGGCTGCCTGAAATGCGTCGAACAGTCGCGGCAAGGACTCAGGCGGGATGCCGATGCCAGTGTCGACGATCTCGACCTTCAGGTTGCCGGCGGCATCATTGCATGAACGCACCGTGACGGCGCCGCCTTCGGGCGTGAACTTGACGGCGTTCCTGATGATGTTCCAGAAGACCTGCTCGAGGCGCGCCGAGTCTGCGCGCACGTGGTGACACTTCGCCTGGAGCGCTACGTTCATAACCAGGCGCCGCGCGACGATGCCGTCGTGGCAGATATCGACGGCATGTCGGACTAACCCATGGGCGTCGGCGGTGGCCATCGTGAGCTGGAGACTCTTGCGGCTGATGCGGGTCAGGTCAAGCAAGTCGTCGATGAGCCGGGCCTCCATCTCCACGTTGCGGCGCATCATGGCAATGTCGCGGGAAATGCCGGCAGGCAGCCCCGGCTCGCCGTCGAGCGAGGAAAGGACGGCCAGCACGGGTGTCAGCGGCGTGCGAAGCTCGTGGCTGAAGCTGGCGAGGAAGCGATCCTTGGCCCGGTTGGCGGCTTCGGCCGTCTCTTTCGCGGCGACTATCGCCTCTTCGGCACTCTTGCGTTCGGTGATGTCGATGTGGCATCCCAGCAATCGCTGGGGCGCGCCATTGGCGTCAAGATTCAATACCCCGCGGGCGAGAATCCACCGATATGACCCATCCTTGTGCTGCAGGCGATACTCTGATTCATACTCATGCGAGTGGCTTTCCATGCATGCCTTGATGATCTGCACGGCTCGCTGGTGATCGTCGGGATGCAGCCGACTCTCCCAGACATCAAAACTGTTCGCCAATTCCGTGTCATCGTAGCCAAGCTGGTGTTTCCATTCGGGCGAAAGATAGACCCTATTGGTGCCGATATTCCAGTCCCACAGGCCGACGCGCGAGCCCCGAACGGCCAGTTCCAGCCGCTGCGCGGTCTCGGCGTAGCGACGTTCGCTGTCGGTTGCCCGGGCCTCGGCTCGTCGTCGCATCGCCAGTTCAAGACGCATCAGCAGGTAGAGCAGCAGCGAGGTGACCAGGACGAAAGCCCATCCCTTATAAATGGACACGCGGGTCCGCTGGCCGGCGTCGGCGATCCATACGCCGACAAACCAATCGGACAGCAGGATCCACAGCGACGCGAAGACCGCGTAGGGGAGGATGATGCGAGCGATGAAAGTTCTCATAGCGTCTGTCCGCCGGGTGCAAGGGCAGTGGTCTTCGCCATCCGGCCTCCCTTCTTCGCGACGGGGATCCGCCCAGCTAGCCATCTCTTCTTGCCCATCCCGCGCGAGCACCCGTCTGACTTTAGCACCGCTGCCGCCACGGGACCACTGACTCCGGCGCGGTCATGACTCGGGCGCGATCGAGGCCGCCTCAGGCTGTTGGGGCAGGGCCGCGGCGAGGTACGCGAGAAACAATTCAACCCTGGGGCCTCTGAGGCCCCAGGGTCGAATTCGAATTCGAATTCGGAAGCTGCGGGATTACCGGCTGGGGGCGTCGGCGGGCAGCCGGAGCGTCATGCCAACACGCAGGTTGTTGGGCTTCGAGCCGATGAGTTCGCGGTTGAGATCGTAGATCTTTTGCCACATCGCCGTGTTGCCATAGACCTTGGCGGAGATGTGGTGCAGGGTGTCGCCGGCCTGGACTGTGTACGTCTTGCCGGTGGCCAGGCCCGCAGGGGCGCCATGCGTGCTATCGGCCGGAGTCCGCGAGGCTCCGGGCGTGGGGGGCGGCGTGCCCGGGCCTGCGACGTCGGGGATGCTGAGCACCTGCCCGACCCGCAGTCGCTTGGGGTCGACCTTGGGATTGGCCTTCTGTATCGCGGCGACGTACTTGGGGCTGCCCAGGACACGCTGCGAGATGACGTACAGCGAATCGCCCGCCTGCACGGTATACGTGCGCGCGGCAGCCGCGCCGGGGGGCGTGGCGGTGGTGTCGCCGGGCAGGCGGATGGCGCTGCCTCCGTGCTCAACTCGTCCGCCGAAGGCGTTCTCGGTGAGCGAGGGCGTGCGACCTTCGTTCAGGGCCGTGTCCCATGGGTCGGTGCTCTGTGCCCGCGCGGCCGGTGCGGTCGTGGACATGAAGTCCGGCGCCGTGGTGGGCGTCAGCGGCATGGCAAAAGGATCGTCGGGCAATGTGGCGGCCGTCTCTGTGGTCGCCGGGAGCGACGGCGGAGGCGGAAGGGTTACGTCGGGCGGCGGGACCGCGGGCTGATCGCTTCGCGGTACCAGGACCCAGGCGACCAGGCCAGCGAGAACAACTGCGCCGATCGCAAGTAGGACACGAGCCTGCGGACGCATAATGGAGCTCCTTTTCCAGGATTAGCTGTTGGCCATAACTCCGCGAGCCAGGCAGTAAGTCCGCCTGAAAGACATTCCTTCAGGACTCACCGCCAGGCTCGTGAAGAGACAGACCTGTTTCATTCAATCGGCCGAGGCCTTGGTGGCCTTACGGCTTGGGTTCCCCGACGTTTCTTTGGCAGTTCCAAGCAGAAGCATCGGGGCGGCAATTGCCACGGACGAATACGTTCCCACCAATATGCCACCCAGCAGGACGAATGTAAAGCCATGCACGCCGGGGCCGCCCCAGATGTACATGACGAACATGGTGACCAGGGTGGTGCCGCTGGTCAGCAGCGTGCGGGAAAGCGTCTCGTTGATCGAGTCGTTGATGATCGCGGTATCCACGTCGCCCCGCTTGCCGCGGTTTTCACGGATGCGGTCAAACACGACGATGGTGTCGTTCATCGAATAACCCAGCACCGCCAGCACTGCCGCCACCAGGGTCAGGTTGATGCGGAACGGCTCCAGCAGCAGGGCGTCGCCCACCGTCGTGTTGGCCAGGAACTGGGCGTAACCAATGGCCGCCAGAGTGAACAGCGTATCGTGGACGCACGCGATAACGGTCGCCGATCCGAACTTGAGGTTGCCGAATCGAATCCAGATATACGCCGTGATGACCAGCACCGACAGGCCCAAGGCCACCAGGGCTCGCAACGAGGTGGACGCCGCAACCTGCGGATCGAAGTTGGTGACCTTCTGCAGTTCTTCCGGCCGGTTGATGCCGTCATGGATGAGCTGCCAGAGCGGGGCGGACAGGTCGCTCTGCCACTTGTCCTTGTCGTCGGCGTACGAAAGTCGCGGATCAGCGATCATGACGACGGCGGTGTCAGGATGGCCGGCCTGCGTACTCTTGAGCATGGCGACGCCGATTTCACGGTAGGGCAGGGGGGTGCCGACCGCCGGCTGCAGGCGCTGGCGCTCGATGCGGTCCTTGATCTGCTGGTCCGAGAGAGGCGGCTGCATGTTGTGCAGGATGAATGCGACGCCGCCCTGATAGAGGTAGGCCTCTTCAATGGCAACGCCGTCAATGGTCAACTCGTCGGTGATCGGAACGACGAGGTTCTGGGCTCGCGCCTGGTCGATCGGCAGGGCGGAACCTTCAAACTCGCTGGCGCGTTCGATCTTGAGTTTGTCGCCCATGGCGGCAATGACCGCCTTCTTAACTTCCGACCCCTTGGGGTTGGGCGTGATGACCTCGTAGGTGAGCTGCTTTGTGCCCACCGACACCACGCTGGGCGCGGGCAGTGCTTCGGCGAACTCCTTCTGCTTGGCGACCTTGTCGACCGCTTCACGCACTTCGTCGATGGACATCTCGTTGGAGAGGTCAAACGTGATCGAAGTGCCTGAGGCAAACTCGATGTCCATCAGCTTGCCCTGATAGAGGCGGATGCTGAACAGGACCAAGCCCGTGCCGATGAACAGGATGCTGGTGGTGTAGAACCAGGGAGCCAGCTTCATCCAGTTGACACTGGGGCGCAGGAACCGATCCCATTTCGGGAAAGTCAGAGGCAGGCTGCCCAGCTTCTTCATGTTGCCCTTGTCCAGCATGAGCCCGAAGATCGTCTTGGTGACGAACAGGGCGGTGAACAAGCTGCTGAACATGCCCAGCATCAGCGTCAGGCCGAAGCCCTTCACTTCCTCACTGCCCAGCACATAAAGGATGCCGGCCGTGATGGCGGTGGTGACGTTGGAATCGAAAATGGCGCTGAAGGCGCGATCGTAGGCGTTTCGCAGTGCCATCCGCAGCGACAGGCCGCGCTGCTGCTCTTCGCGCAGACGTTCAAAAATCAGCACGTTGGCGTCCACGGCCATGCCGATGGTCAGCACGATGCCGGCGACGCCGGGCAGGGTGAAGGTGGCATCCAAGGCGGCCATCGCCGCCAGGATGAACACCATGTTCAGAAACACCGCAAACGTGGCGACCACACCGGCAAAGTAGTAGTAGCCGATCAGGAAGATCGTCACCACGACCAGGCCGATCAGGCATGAATAAAGCCCGCGGCTGAGATTGTCCTTGCCGATGGTGGGCCCGACGGTTTGTTCGCTGATGGGCTGGTCCGACAACTGCGCCGGCAGTGAGCCGGCGTTGAGCGTGTTGATCAGATAACGGAATTCGGCATCCGTGTAGCCCGAGCCACGCGTGATGATGCCATCGCGGCTGATGACCGAGTTGATGTTGGCAGCGCTGATGATCTTCTCATCGAGCAGAACCGCGAGCGTCTCGTTGATATTCGCGGCGGTCAGTTCGCCGAAGCGCACGGCACCTTCGGCGTCAAATCGGAAGCCGACTGCACGCAGGCCCATCTGATCGCTGGCGGGAGAGGCCGATTCCAGAGTCCAGCGTGACTGGCCGGCACGATTCACCATCGACTTCTCAGGAGTCGTCCAGGCCAGTGCCCAGAACTTGTCGTTGTACTCAACGGTCTGGTTGGTGTGGGTGAAGTCTTCGGGGCGATCGACCTGGAACCAGCGCATCTGGTCGTTGGCCTGCGGGGCAATGCCCTTGCCGCCAGGACGCAGACGGTCGCGCATTTCCCGGGCCAGCGGGGCATCGAGGTCCTGCCCGGCGACCATGATATGGTACGACAGGACGCCCGAGCCCTTCAGGAGCCGCTTGAGTTCGCCGGCATCGTCGAGCTGGCTGCGGACCGGAAGGTACTTCTTGTAGGCGGCCGCAAATTCGTCGATTGCCTTGATGCGGGCGGGGAAGCCTTTGAACTCTTCGCGCAGTTCGCCCAGTCGCTTCTTCTGCGTTTCCTCTTTTGCATTCAGAGCAGACTCAAGATCGCCCGATGCCAGGTTGAGCTTCTCGATCTGCCTCTTGAAGTTGTCGTACTGAACCTCAGCCTCGGCCTGCTTGGCGAAGTCCTTGTCCTTCTCGGCGATCTGGATGCGGTCGTAGGCGGACGCCATCGCATCCATCAGAATCGCGAGCGGGTCGCTGCCCTGCGCGAGCTGCTTGATCAGGGCCTGACGCGGCTCTGCCTTGTTCTTCTCGATCGCGCGGCGCACCTCGCCCAGACGAAGGTTCGTGGCGTCCAACGCGCGTTGGGTGGCGAGGTAGGTGTCACGCAGGCCCTTGGCCTCGTCGGAACTGCCGGTCAGCGGCATCTGGATTTCCAGGCGGTTGCCGCTCTGCGGACGCCACACCAGGTTTCGCACGCCATCAGGATCCACTCGCTTCTTCAGCGAGTTCATCACCTGCTCGACCAGTTCGTTCCCCGCCGTCGGCTGATCCCCAGTGGCCTTGATCTCGTAGATCAGGCGCGTGCCGCCGGCCATGTCGATGCCGGGCTTGAGGTTGATCTTGCTCTTCCAGGGCACCTTCGAATCGAACAGGCTGCCCGGCGGCAACAGCACGATCACCGCCAGCAGGAGGAGAGTCAGGATCAGAATGACGCGGCCAGTGAATTTCTGAGGCATAGGCGTTCTTCAGTTTTCGTTGTTGGCTTTTCGATTCAATCCCCGACGGTCGGGGCTTCGATCATTGTCGATCCAGTCAAGACCAACGATCAGCATCTCACTTCTTCTCTTCTTCCAACACCTTATGGATGGCGCTGCGGGCGAAGGTGATCTTGGCATTGCTCGACTCGTCGACCTTGATCACGACCTCGTCCTCGCGCGCCTCGACCACCGCGCCGCGGATGCCGCCGATGGTCTGGATGCGGTCGCCCTTCTTCAGGCTGTCCAGCATGCTCGCCAGCTTCTTCTGCTGCGTCTTCTTCGAACGGAACAGGAAGAAGTACATCACGGCGATGATCAGAATCATCGGCACCAGCGGGCTGCTGACCCAGCCGGGGGCGGGTTCTTTGGTTGTGGGTGGCGTGGTGCCGCCAGGCGCCGCGGTGACTGGAGCCCCAGTGACCGGGACCGCAGTGACCGGGGCCTCAACGGCCGGGGTCGCAGGGGCTGCCGGAGCAGCAGGAGTGGCAGGGGCGGCGGGTGTCTGGGCAAGGGTCCAAAGCATGTTCAAGAAGCTCCTCTCAAGCGCCATCCGGCGCAACGTGTTTCGTTACAATCTCCAGCGGCAACGCATCGCGCCCGGCCGGCACAATGCCCGCCATGAACCACTGTAGACGCGGCATTATGCGCGGAAAGCGCTGGCAGGCCAAGCGTCGTGCAGGCGACGGCAGCAGTTTGCCCCAGGCAGCGCGTAGCGCGTAGGGTGGGTACGTACTCGAACCCACCTTTGCCGGGCGTGTCTGGCGAAGGTGGGTCGGGGCATACCGACCCACCCTACAGACTGCGATCGCTCAAACCGCAGGAGAACGCCGGCGGAAGAGCTGCGCTGGGCCTCTCGGCAGTCAGCCATCGTCGCGCATGTATCCAATCGACGCGATGGGATCGGGATAACAGAAACGTCGGGCGTGCCCGTTCTTCCGGGCAACTCAGCGCGTAGGGTGGGTACGTACTCGAACCCACCTTTGCCGGGCGTGTCTGGCGAAGGTGGGTCGGGGCATACCGACCCACCCT
>JBBQTU010000198.1:0-7823 GCA_038213005.1 Tepidisphaerales bacterium
GGGCACGCCGTGTCCGGTGACATCGGCCACGCACAGCACCAGCGAGCCGCCAACAGTTCGCTTGACGCCCAGGAAGTCACCGCCCACTTCGGTGGCCGGCGCATAGCGCCAGGCGACATCAATG
Organism: Tepidisphaerales bacterium; assembly: GCA_038213005.1. GTDB lineage: Bacteria > Planctomycetota > Phycisphaerae > Tepidisphaerales > Tepidisphaeraceae > JBBQTU01. The sequence goes on from JBBQTU010000198.1 coordinate 125, forward strand.
CCGGGACACACGAGCGGCCGAGGCTGCAAATGAGCCTGAATGCGGCGGGCCTTGTCCATTTCCCTCTGGCGCTTGCGATCCGAATCGGCCAAAGCCTCACGCATGAGGTTGATCTCACCAGCCAGGAATGACAACTCGGCGGTCTGGAAGTGCTCGGCTCGCACCCCGAGTCGCCCTTCGGCGATGGAGCGTACCGCCCGGACCAGCTTATCAATGGGCCGACTCACCATCCGCAGCAACACCGCGTCGATCACCAGCGCTATCGCCAAGCCCAAAGCACCGATGGCTGCCGCGCGCCACGCCATCTGTCGGCGCGCCGCCGCCAACGCGGTTGCGGCGGACTCGGAGACGGAGATCGTCACATCCTGGTCGGTGTCGAACGCCAGAACATGCGTGGTGCCGTCAATGGTAACCTGCGGCTGTGTAGTCGAAGCGGCGTGGTCAACAGCGTTCGCGGACTCGGCGTTCCACAGTGAATGAGCCTTGGCGTGCAGCGTCGTTTCGCCGATGCGCGCCACGATGTGGTGTCCGGGGGAAGTTGACGCCTGCATTTTGTCGCATACCTCGTCCATGTATTGCTGAACCGCGTCGAGGCCGTGGTGCCGGAGGGCACGCACGGCTGGCAAGAGTGTCTTGGCCTCTTCCCGCAAAGCCGCGTGTTTCTCCGCGAGTAGGCTGGCGACCTGGTATCGATAATCGATCATCAGACCAACGGCCAGTCCTCCCAACAGGCACGCGTTAACCGCCACAATCAGGCGAAAACGTAGTGAGCGGGTGAGCTGCCCTCTCCGCGCCAGAGTTGGCACGGCGGCACCAGGCAAGCTCGATCTTGTACGTTGACCGCCAGACATAAGGAGATCCTGTCAGCGATTCCTCTTCACCATTTGAGGTAATCCACGCCGTAAACCAGTGTCCCGCCGAAGTGCCCCGTCAGGCCCACGGCGGCGGCGGTGAGAAACAATGACACCCGGTACGCGACCCGCCAGATTATGGCCGGTCGCCGTCGATAGACCTCTGACAGCAGCGCCAAGACCAGGGCCAGTGCCGCCGTGCCCGTGCCCAGCCAGCGGTGATATTCCAACACCCGTGCCAGTTCACCATCGTAGTTGGCGGACATGGCATTGAGCCAGCCCAACGAGCCTGCGCCGACTGCGGTTATTGCTCCCAACAATACGCTGAACCGAGCCGCACCCGACAACCACTCGGCGCGAGTCCACGCGAACAGGGCCTCCGCCAGTGCGGCCGCAAGCAGCAAGCCGATGGGCAAGTGAACCACCACGGGATGGAACCTACCCAGAAACTGCCCGACCCGACGCAAACCCGACGTGCCTTGGAGATTGCCCTCGCCAGCCCCGCGTCCTTCGGCTCCAGAGCGCGAAGGACCAGACGTTGGATGCTCGGCCGGCTCGATGACAGCCACCCGCTGGTACCCAGCAATGGCCTGTTGCATCAACGGCGGCAGGTTGGCCAGATACTTCTCCGGCGCGCGCTTGAACCGGCTTTTACACACCTCGTGACAGAAATAAATTCGCTGGCCTTGATAGTCTAACCACAGGTCCGCTTTGGCCTTGGTTTTTGCCATCACGGGACAATACTCGTTCGTGATGGATGGAGGTGCAGCGGCGGCCGTCGAGGGATCGGCTGCAACTGCGTTGGCCGCTGATAGCACTATCACCGCCAGCAACGCCAGCAAGCACAGACGAGTTCGGCTACCGACCGTCATGTGTGTTTCTCCCGGCCGCAGAATCAGTGTTGGTGCGCAGCATGATCGCCTGCCGGTGCAGCGGGCTTGGCCTCGGCCGCCTTCTTCGCCGCCGCCTCGTCCAGTATCTTCAGATACTTCGCCGGCTCCTTCTGAAAGTCCTTGATGCAATCACCGCAGCAGAAACGCACCAGGCGGTTCCTATAGATCAGGTCCACCGATTTGCCCATGTCGCCGCCGAGTTTGTCGCCGGAGACCATGCAGGTATCCAACGGATAGCCTGGCAGTTGCTGCTGGATCATCTGCTGATCCACCTTGGGCAGGTACTTGCCGGGGTCGGCTTTGAAGGTTTCCAGAGTTTTCTGGTCACTGAAACGCAGTTCCCGCCCTTCGTGCTGATAGATGACGGGCTTGTCGCCGAGGGGACCGCCCGAAACCGGATCCGTCTTTAAGGCATAGGGATAGCCAGTGGCCGTGGCGGCGGCCTGCATTGCGGCGTGATCATGCGGGGCGGTTTGAGCGTGGGCCAATGAAAAGCCAAAAGAAGAGACGAAGGCTATTCCAAGGACCAGGCGATTGAAGGTGAACATGTGAGGGGCTCCTTTCAAGGAAAATCGATGCCAACACTGTTTGTCGAAATCGGCGATCCCGACCTTAACTAAACGAGCCGCAGACTGGCAAAGGTTCAATACCAGGGAACCGGCATATCCGACGAGCCCGATTTGACAATCCACGCTCGGCCTACTATTACCCATATTAATAGTAGGATTAGTCGACAAAGGAGACCGAATGCGATTTGAGACCCTCGCGATTCACGCTGGCCAAGGCCCCGATCCCGCCTATGGCGCGGTGATGACCCCCATTTACCAGACCTCCACCTTTGCCTTCAAAGGCATCGGGCAGCCGGGGAAATTCGACTATTCACGCTCGGGCAACCCCACCCGCAAGGCGCTCGAGGACTGCATGGCCGTCCTTGAAGGCGGCCTGGCGGGCTTCGCCTGCGCCACCGGCATGGCGGCCGAGGCCACCATCCTCTCCCATTTTTCTTCGGGCGATCATCTGCTGGTGCACGATGATCTTTATGGCGGATCCTATCGACTGCTGACCACCCTCATGCCCGCTCACGGCGTCACCGTCGACTTCGTCAACATGCGCGACCTGGACGCTTTGGAAAAGGCCTTCACGCCCCAGACCAAGGCGCTGTGGACCGAGTCGCCCACCAACCCGCTCATGAACCTGCTGGACCTGCGGGCCGTCTCCACCATCGCCAAGCGGCACAATGCCCTGGTGATCTGCGACAACACTTTCCTCTCCCCCTATTTCCAGCGTCCGCTGGATCTGGGCGTCGACATCGTCCTGCACTCGACCACCAAGTACATCAACGGCCACTCCGACGTCGTTGGCGGCGGGATCATCGTGCGCGACCCCAAGTTGGCCGAACGTCTCGCTTTCCTGCAAAACGCCCTTGGCACCTGCGCCGGCCCGCAAGACTGCTTCCTGGTCCTGCGTGGGATCAAGACCCTCGCCATCCGCATGGAAGCCCACAACCGTAACGCCTTGGCCCTGGCCCACTCACTTGAGGCGCACCCGAAGATCGAGCGTGTGCTGCACCCGGGGCTGAAGTCCCACCCGCAGCACGCACTGGCGTTGCAGCAGATGACCGGCTTCGGCGGCACCTTCTCTTTCCGCGTCAAAGGCGGACAGGCTCAGGCGTTTGCCCTGCTGTCCAACACAAAGCTCTTCACACTTGCCGAGTCTCTCGGCGGCGTTGAGTCGCTGATCGAGCATCCCTGGACCATGACCCACATCTCCGTGCCCGAAGAGGCTCGGCGCAAGATGGGCATCACGGAGAATCTGATTCGAGTGTCAGTGGGTATCGAACACATCGACGACCTGCTGGCCGACATCGATCGGGCTCTCGCCGCCGTCTAGAGTTTCAATAGTCCGTTTTCCGTGATGATTCCGGTGATCAGGCTGGCCGGCGTCACATCAAAGGCGGGGTTGAAGCATTTGACGCCATCGGGCGCCGTCCGCTTCCCAAACCCCTCGGTGATCTCCCCATCCCCGCGCTGCTCGATGGGAATCAGGTCGCCGCTGGCCAGCGTGTTATCAATGCTGCTGGTCGGCGCTGCCACATAGAAAGGCACCCCGAAATGCCTGGCCACAATCGCCAGGGGGAAAGTCCCGATCTTGTTCGCCACATCCCCATTGGCCGCCACCCGGTCGGTGCCGACGATCACCGCCGACACCTGGTTCTGCCGCATGACCGTCGCCGCCATGTTGTCGCAGATCAGCGTGCAGGGGATGCCGTTCCGCATCAGTTCAAACGCCGTGATCCGGCTGCCCTGAAGCAGCGGCCGAGTCTCATCCATAAACACATGCAGTTTCATCCCACGCTCGGCCGCCACGTAGATCGGTGCCAGCGCCGTCCCGAACTGCGCCGTCGCCAGGCCCCCGGCATTGCAGTGGGTCAGCACATTGCACGCGCTATCCCCGGTGTGGTGTTTCGCCAGCAGATCCGCCCCGATCTCCCCGATCGCCCGGCACACTGCATTGTCCTGGTCAATCATGGCCAGACATTCGCGAAGGATGCGAGCCTTCAACTCCGCCAGCGACTTGTCGTTCAGGGCCGCTGCCGGCCCCGCCAGGGCTTGCCGCTGCCCCACAGCGAGCTTGCGAATCCGCGCGATCGCCCAGAACAGGTTCACCGCCGTCGGCCGACTGGTCGCCAGGTAGTCACATGTCTTGTGTAACTGTGCGTCAAAGGTCGCCGCCGACGCATCCTTCACGCCCAGGTAGACCCCAAACGCCGCCGCGATGCCGATCGCCGGCGCCCCGCGGACCACCAGCCGCCGAATCGCATCCCACATCTGCTGCGGCGTCACGATGTCCACATAGACCAGTTCCATCGGCAGGCGGGTCTGATCGATCATCCGGGCGGCCGAGCCGGTCCATGTAATAGTCTGCAGCATGCGCCCCATTGTGAGGTTGGCTTGCTCGACTCGCAAGCCGCCACCCTGGCCGTCGTGCGATACGGCCTACTTCAGCTTCTTCTCCGCTTGTGTTTCAATGATCCTGCCAACGGTGGCGTCGAAGCTGTCCTTGCCGGCGCCGGCGGCCGCCAGCTTCTTCTTTTCTGCACTGATGTAGTCTTCGCGCTGCCTGGCAAGCTGAGCCACTTGTTTATTCAACTTCTCTCGGTCTGCCGATTGCTTTTCAACGTAGGCCTTACGCTCCTTCTCATCCATCTTCCGCATCGGCTCGGGCAGTTCCTCAGCCCTCAGCCCCTCAAGTTTCGCCGAGCCATCCCGCAGGTCGTTCACCAGATCGCCCCGTCCCTGAACCGCCTTGCCTGAATCCTTTGAATTGAACGCCGCACGGTCGGCCGCCGCGGCCGGCGCTGACGTCGCGACTGCACTGGACATCGCCACTTTGCCCGCCACCGCCGCCTGCTGCCTGGCGTCGCCATACGCGATCACGGTCTTGTTCATCTGCTCATTCAGCTTCGCCATCTCGCCATCGTATGGTGTGGTGATCGCGACCATGTCGCCCGTCTGCGACAACTGCACATACTGCCCCTCCGACAACCGCGCGATCTCCTGCCAGACCGGCGTCGTCTGGGCCACGTTGCCGCACTGGATGGTGTTGATGATCAGGTCCTTCTTCATCGCCTCCTGGCACGTGACCTGATATTTCACATCATCCTGGTAGTCCAGGTGCGGGGGATAGTCGCCCACCAGGAAAATCACCCGCAGCACGCCTTTGTCCTTGCTCCAGTTGATCTTGTTCACCGCGTCGTCCAGTGCCTGGTTCACCGACTCCGGGCCATCCCCGCCACCATCGGCCTTGAAGCTGCGCAGGTTTGTGTAGACCGAGTCGATGTCGTCGCTGAGATCGAATGACTTGGTCACGTACTGATCGCCCTTGTCGCGATAGGTGACCAGGCCAATGCGAATCTCCGGGGCCGGCTTGCGGCTGATCATGTCATTAGCCATCGACCAGATCTTCTGCTTGGCCCCTTCGATCAGCCCACCCATCGAGCCGGTGGAGTCTAGGACAAACACTGCCTCGATCCGCGGCTTGCCCGCCTCCGACGCCATCGCCAGGCTCGCCATCACCATCGCCGCCGCAAAGATGCCCTTGTTCATGTCTTCTCCTCTTCAAGTTCTTCGTTGCTTCGTGGCGTAGCGGTATGCCCCACGCCCTATCTCACCTGATACAACGTATCGCCCACCACGACATCCACCTCGTTGCCCAGCGCCACCGCCGCCGCAAACTCGCGATTATTCCGCACCATCGCGAAATACTCATCGCTCCCGAAATCCACCTGCTTCTGCTTCAGGTTCTTCTGGGTCTGCGATTGCGAGTCCACCCAGCGGTTGCCGTTCTGATAGAACGCGCGGTTGTTCACCACGCGAAGCTGCTGCTGGGCCAGGACATCGGCCTTGGCCTCACGCTGGCGCGGCATCGTCGGTGATGCCACCGTCGCCGGCGCCGCCGACGGCTGCATCGACGGCGTGCTGAAACTGTCCATCCCCTGCTTGGTGCCGGCCATCGTGCTGTTGGTCTTCAGGCTCTGCACGCGCATCGAGTTCTCCACCGACTGCTCGCCGCTGCGGGCGGCCGGGCCGCCAGCCCCCTCGGCCTTGGCCGAGTCATACATCCGCCGCACTCCCTCACGCTCTTCGCGGTTCCCCTCCAACCTGCCGAAACTCCGCACTTCAACCGGAACATTCCGCCGCGCCTCATCCTCCAGGATCAGATACGCCGTGTAAGGCGTCACGATCCCGAATTGCCGTGCCAGCCGGGTGATCTCATCCTTCAGTTCCGCCGATTCCCCGTGTTGACGCACCTCGTCCAGCAGCCACCCCACGCGCCGGCTCGCCCACAGACGCGGGATGTAGTCGTTCTGCGTCGAGGTCCCGGCGAAATCCGCATCGCACCCAAACTCGCGTTTTTCCCCCGCGAGCGTGCCCGAGATCGTCACCTTCGCCGGTCCCTTGCCGGAATACTTCCCAAACACCACCAGCATGTCCCCGCTGAACAGGTCCGGCAGATACTTCGGATACGTCTGCGAGATCCGCACCCCCTCGCCGAAATCCAGCGACAGGTTGGTCATCACCGGGTCGCGAATCTTCATATAGAGGCTCGACAGCTTCAGCTCCAGATCCTCCTTGGGCAGCACATACTGGCTCACTGCCTTGGTCTGGCTGGCCAGACGATCCAGCAGGTTAGTGTTCACGTCCGTACCCACCCCCAGCACAAACACCCGCGCATGTGCCGCCGACGAGCGACTCACGACCTTCAGAATCGCGTCCTCGTTGGTCTCGCCCACCGTCGGCAGTCCGTCGGTCATAAACACCACATAAGCCGGCCGGTCGTCTCTCTTGGACACCGCCGCCATGCTCTTACTCAATGCTTCGGAAATCGCTGTCCCGCCAATCGGCTTCAGCGAATCCACAAACGCCTCGGCATGCTGCAGATGCTCGACGTCGGCCGGCACCACCTTACCGAACAGCCCCTCGGCCTCGGTCGAAAACCGCACAATCTCAAACCGGTCGTTCTTGTTCAGGTTGTCCAGGCAGAACCGCATCGCCTTCTTCGCCTGATCCAGCTTCCCATTGGCCATCGAGCCCGACGTGTCGATCGCAAACACAATATCTTTCGCCTGGCTGCTCACCGTCTTGGTCGCCCCTGGCGACGCCAGAAGCAGGAAATACCCATCCTCCCACGGCCCAGCGCGATACGTCAGCACATCCACGCCCACCGGGCTGCTGTCGGTGCTGAACACCACCTTGAAATCCGTATCCGGCTTGGTGTTGCGATCTTCCCACCCGACCACCGCCTCATGGTCCCCATCCCGCTTCACCTCGGCCGGGTGACTCGGGCAATATACGCTCTTCAGCGGCCGTTTGGTTTCGATCTTCACCTTCACCGACACATCGCCCAGCGCCTTGGCACTGAACTTCTCCGTATTCAGCGGATACACATACTCCA
>JBBQTU010000199.1:0-7723 GCA_038213005.1 Tepidisphaerales bacterium
ACCCTCGCGATCTCGACTTCCCCGAAGGCTCCGGCCGAGGCGGCCGGGCCACCCGTGGCACGCCCGCCTCGGGCGCTGCCTCCCGTCCCTCTCCTAGTGGGTTCTGTTCTGCAGTGGTTCCAGGCAACCCTCGCGACCTCTACTTCCCCGAAGGCTCCGGCCGAGGCGGCCGGGCCACCCGTGGCACGCCCGCCCCGGGCGCTGCCTCCCGCCCCTCGCCAAGTCGGGAAGAAAAGGTGACATCCCAGGAAGAAAAGGTGACATCCCACCTCCCGGGGTGGCGTGGCGTATCACAGCCCCGATTAAAGGCGGCCGCTGGGCCGGCCACAAAAGCGGCCCGACAAGGAGTCAAAGGGAATGTATCAACTGGGTATTACCCACGAGATCCGCAAAACAGGCCGCCATGCCCGACAGCCCGTTACCGACTACTGGACCTTCTTCATTGTCGATCGCCCCCGGTCGCCTTCGCCGCTGCGATTGCGGATGATATAGAGCGGCCGGGCCTGCGATTCGCGATAGATCCGCCCGATGTATTCTCCGAGCACCCCAAGCAGAAGCATCTGCACGCCGCCGAGAAAGAACAGCCCCGATGCCAGCAGTGCGTACCCCTGCATCTGTATTTCCATGAACAGCTTCTGGACGATGATGATGCAGACCAGGAGAAGACTCACCAGCGTCACGGTGAAGCCCAGCGCCGTCGCCAGCCGTAGCGGCAAAATGGAATAACCCACCGCCGCGTCCAGCGACAGCAATAGCAGCTTCAGCGGGTTGTACTTGGTTTGGCCGCCATGCCGGCCGGGCCTGTCATATTCCACCGCCGAGGTTTTGAACCCCGTCCAGGCAATCAGCCCGCGGATGAACCGGGCACGCTCGCGGCACTGCTTTAGCCCGGCCACCACCCGGCGGTCCATCAGGCGGTAATCGCCGGTGTCCCTGGGAATCTCCACCTCGGACATCAGGTTCAGGATGCGGTAAAACGCCCACGCGGTGCAGCGTTTGAACAGGCTCTCGCCCTCCCGATCCCGGCGGATGGCATAGACGACATCAAAGCCCTCACGCCACCGGGCGACGAGCTGCTCGATCAGCTCCGGCGGATCCTGCAGGTCTGCATCCATCAGCACCACGGCGTCCCCATCGGCATGATCCAGCCCCGCGGTCGATGCGGCCTCGTGCCCGAAGTTTCGGGAAAACTCGATGCCCGTCACCGTGGGATCTTTCGCGGCCAGTTCGCCGATGATCCGTGCCGACTGGTCGGTGCTGCCATCGTCGACAAAGATGATCTGCCGCTGGCAGCCAAGCTTGTCCATCACCGCGCACAGCCGCTCATGGAGCAGGGCGAGATTGGCCTCTTCATTCAGCAGCGGGATGACAATCGAGAGCCGCATGGCCACGATTCTAAAGCAGCCTCAGGCGTTTGGGAAACTGATATGGGTTACTTCCAGAAGCATCGCTCAAACTGCCCGCGGATCACCTCGTCCAGCACCGGCCCCGACGCGATCCAGTCGATGCGGTTGTCGCGGCGATAGTCGGTCGAGCGGTGGTGCACCTCGCGCTGGGCGATCTCAAAGAGTTGCCAGCCGTCATTGGTGTGCAGCAGCGACTTAAGACGCAGTATGTCATTGCCCCCGAATCCGCTGCGCGACCACTCACCCAGCAGGTCCAGCACGGCGTCGGCCGAGAAACAGACATCGGCCGGCCAACTCGTTCCGCCCGCCTGCTCGCCCGCCGAGTGGCCCGCCCGGCGGACATCGCCGCGCCGGGGCTGGTGATCGTATCTCAGGTCAAACACCTCGTCGGGAATATGTCCCCGCGTCGTCTTGACGATGCGGAGCTTGGGCGGAAAGAGGTCGGCCGCCCACTGGTCAAACGCATCGATCTGGACCGCTGTCGCCAGGTCGCAGCGGTTGGCGACCAGCACGTCAGCCGCCTCAACGATCCGCACATAGTACGGCGCCTTGTGAAACCCCGCTCGATCCAGCAGGCGCGGCTCAACCAGCGCGATCACCGGGCGAAGCTCCAGGCGGTGCTTCTCGGCCAGGTCCAGCACCAGGTCGATCATGCCGCCGACCAGGGCCAGCCCGCTGGGTTCAATAATGATCCGATCCAGCCGCGGCATCGCCGAGAGCTGTTCCATCGCCCCGATCAACCCCGCCGCCGCGGTGCAGCAGACACACCCGCCCGGCAGCATGTGGATCGACGTGCGATCGCGGGCGGCCGACCCGATATCGGCCTCCATGATCGCCGCATCCAGCCCCACCGGGCCAAAGTCATTGACCAGTACCGCCGTAAACTGATCGGCCGCGTGCCGGCGCAGATAGTCAATGATGGCCGTGGTCTTGCCGATACCGAGCGGACCGCAGATGAGATGGGTGGGGATCATCGTTTCAACAGAAAGGCAGACGAAGCGCTGATTCAGACACGAATTACCAGGCCCTCATGGCGAGCCGAGGCCAGGACGGGCGAGGATGAATCCTCCGCAAATTCAAGCACGCCGGCCGCGATCGGCTCGATGCGCCAATCGGTCTTCCGGCGAAGTTTCCAGAGCAGGTCAAGATCATCAGCGCTCTTGGCTTCGTCAAATCGGGGCGAAAGCACCACTAGATCAATGTCGCTATCGGCGCGCTGATCGCCACGGGCGCACGAGCCGAACAGTACGCCGCGATCCACAGGGATACCAGCGTTAGCCACAGCCATCAGGTATTGACGGACTATTTCAATAACCGCTGTTGCAGGCATTTCAGCACCTCCTCTGTGTGGCGACAGACGGTCGCGGCTTCGTTCTCGGTCGGATTTGGCGCAGTCGGATCGGGATACCGGCCGGCCCTATTGTAGCGATCCAAAATGGCCAGAAAATCGAGTTCACCCTCGGACAAACCCAGCTTAGCCAGTTCGACGAGCCGAATCAGGCTGTGCGTCCTTGGCGCGTAATCGCCTGTCACGCGGCACACATGAGCCTTCAATATCTTCTCAATGCTCAGGTGGGCCATGAACAAGGCAAGGCGAAAGTGCCGCTTGTCCAGAAGCTCGCGGGCCGCCGCGAAGTCCTCGGCAGCACCCGTTCTCCAATATCCACCTGTCGTTGCACGTCCATCAGCATCGCCATCTGATAATAGCCGCCAGCGGGACATCCCGGAAGCTACACAGCCGTCACATCTGCTCCGGATGCCGGATCCCCAGCAGGTCCAGTCCCAGCGCCAGCGTGCGGGCCGTCAGGTCGCACAGCGCCAGGCGGCTGGAGCGCAGCGGCTCAGGGCTCTGGATCACAGGGCAGTTTTCGTAGAAGCCGCTGAACCGGGTCGCCAGTTCATACAGGTAGTTGCACAGGTGATGCGGCTTGAGCTCGCGCGCGACGATCTCCGTCACCTCGCCGAGGCGAAGGATGTGTTTGGCCAGGGCCAACTCGGCCGGGTGCTCCAGCGTCAGCGTCACCTGCCCGCCGGCCGGCGCTCCGGCCTTGCGGAAGATCGACCGGACCCGCGCGTAGGCGTATTGCAGATAAGGCGCCGTATTCCCATCCAGCGACAGCATCTTCTCCCAGTCGAAGACATAGTTGCCCACCGGGTCGCGGTTGAGGTCAAAATACTTGATCGCGCCAATGCCGACAGCCGCAGCGATCTCCCGCTGCTGCGCTTCGGGCATCTCGATCTGGCGTTCGATCAGCTTCTGCTTCACCAGCGTCATCGCCCGATCCTGGGCCTCATCGAGCAGGCTCGCCAGCTTGACCGTTTCGCCGCTGCGGGTTTTCAAGGGCGAGCCGTCTTCGCCCATGATCATGCCGAACATGACATGGTCGAGCTGGATTTTTTCGGTCCACCCGGCCCGCTTGGCCGCGTCGAAGAACTGCCGGAAGTGCTGCGCCTGCCGGGCGTCGGTTACATAGATGACCCGATTGGCCTTGAGGTCGCGGATGCGATACCGCAGGGCCGCCAGGTCGGTGGTGCCGTAGCCGAAGCCGCCGCCGGTCTTCTGGATGATCAGCGGAGCCTCAAACCCCTTGACCCAGACGACGGTCGCGCCTTCGCTTACCTCGGCGACCTTCAGATCCTTGAGTTCCTGAACGACATCGCCCAGCAGCGGGTTGTAGAACGACTCGCCGCGTTCGTCCTCCCGGCGGAGCATGATGTCCATCTTCTGGTAGATCGCTTCAAAATGGCTGCGGCTCTCGTCAATGATCTTCCGCCACAAAGTGAGCGTGTGCGCATCGCCGCCCTGGAGACGCACCACCAACTGCCGCGCCTCATCGGCGAACTGCGCATCCTCGTCGAACCGCTTCTTGGCCGACCGGTAAAACTCCTCGAGGTCGGCGATGTGCTGGTCGGCCCCGCTGGCCTGCTCTTCCAGATATCGCAGCAGCATGCCGAACTGCGTGCCCCAGTCGCCCAGGTGATTCTGGCGGATGACATCATCGCCCAGAAACTCGATGATTCGGCTGATGGCGTCGCCGATGTTGGTCGGCCGAAGATGTCCAACGTGCATCTGCTTGGCGACGTTCGGCGAGGAGTAGTCGATCACCACCCGGCTCGGCGTGGCGGCCGGATCGACGCCCAGCCGCGCATCGCCCGCGATCGAAGAAAGCTGCCTGCTCAGCCAGCCCGGGTCGAGCTTGACGTTGATGAAGCCCGGCCCGGCGATCTCCACCGACCCGATCGCCGAAATCTTCAGGTTCGTGACAATCTGCTGTGCTACCGCGCGGGGGTTGGTCTTCTGCCCCGACCGCGTGGCGACCTCTTTCGCCAGCCCCATGGCGCAATTGGCCTGGTAGTCGCCGAATTTCTCGTTCTGCGAGGGAGCCAGGAGCGGATCGGCATCAAAACCGACGGCCGCCAGAATGGCTTCATGAAATATCGTACTCAGTTGGTTGGGAATGGTCTGCATGACGGCGGCGATGCTAATGCATGGACCGCCGAAAAGGAACCAGCCAACCATGCCTAGCGGCCACGAGTTGTCGCTCCCCTAATCGACCCTCTCGCCGCTCTGCCATCGCCGCTCAGCGTGGAGTCGCCATCGCGGCACCCTGCCACCTGCGAAATATCGTCCCGATCATTGTGTTGACACTCGCCATAATGCGACCCCCGGAGAATACTACCCGCGAGCCCACCGCTGCGTCACCATGTCCGGCGGTCAGTTGTCCGAAAGAGCGCGCCGGCTATCATCCGTGTCACAGGTGCCGGCCCTCACCGCTCGACGATCATCCGCAGATACTCCTGGGCTCTTCGGGCATGCGCAACGCGGTCCGCCAGGTCCAGCGTGTCTACGCTGATCCACCCGCGGAAGGCCCCTTCGTCGAGCATCGCCAGCAGTTGCTCCCAATCGGTGGTGCCCCGCCCGATCGCCGTCGGCTGCGTCCGCCCTCCGCTGCCCTTGAGGGCATCCCGCCCGCGGATGTGCAGCAGCAGCGAACCCGCCTCCGAAATCACCTTCGCCAGGTCCCAGCGGTCGCGCAGAATCGCCACCGGATCCAGGTCGATGCCAAGCCAGGGGCAACTCGCCGCCGACACCGCGCGGTGCAGCGAAGCCAGCGTCGACAGCTCGCTGGACAGCGCCAGGTGCAGACTATAGCGGTCGGCCAGTTTCCCGATCTCCCCCAGCGCCTGCTCCACCGCCGGCCACTGCGCCAGTTCTTCCGGATTGGCCGGCGGCTCGGCCGGCATCGGAACATCCATATCCCCCGGCAGCAGAATCATCCCCGCCTGCCTGGCCGACACACGACTCCGTGGAGCGCTCGTCGGCGGCACCGGTGGCACCGGCCCGACGTCGACGCACAGCATCTGCGCCTTCAGGTCCGCCGCCGCCTGCACGGCGCGCGTCAGATGCCACAGAACCTTGTCCAGATCGCCCGTCAGCCCCATCGGAAGCTGCGTCCGCAACCCCACCAGTCGCTGGTCAAACTGCGACAGCAGATGGCGCACTTCACGCTGGCCGGTGCTACTCAGGCTCAGGCAGTCGAGCGTCGCGCTCACCGCCTCAAGCTGCACCCCGGCAAACCCCATTCGCTGCGCCACCGGCAGGATATCCCGCAGATCATCCCCCAGCGACGCCGCACGAACAGAAATACTCAGTCCCTTCATGGCTTCTCCTGGCTCTGTGCCCCGGCCGGCGCAGAGCCTTGCCCGCCGCCCTGCCCGATCCATGAACTGCGCGGCTCCGGATTGGCGCTCACCAGCACCAGCAGCAGCAGTAGAAACACGACCAACTGATACGCCCGCTCGCCGGCCCGATGCGAAGCCTCAAACTCCGCCTTCGCCTGCTGCGCCAACTCCGCCTCGTCAGCCTGCTCGATGTATCGCTGCCTCGCCTTGAGCGTCATCGGAAAACGCTTCCATCGGTCATACAGCACCACCGCCACCGTCACAGCATACAACGCCGACTTCTCCCCCAGCATCACCCACTGCAGCGTCCCGGCCGCAAACAGCGCCGAGACGATCAGCAGCGGCAGCATCACGCCCATGCAGACCATCTGCACCTGCCCCAGCCGCCCGAGCATCGCCGCGACAATGTCGCCTGCCAGCAGGGTCTGATGCTCATCGCGCAGGGCCTTGCTGGTCACCTCGGGCAGCCGCACCTCCCGCTGCCGCACCACGCGAAACACCACCGGCGCCGCCAGCACCAGAAAAATAGTGCCACCCACCCAGATCGACAGCACCAGCCAATAGAGAATCTGCACCACCTGGTAGATCATGGAGGTGATCTTCTCACAAACCCGCCGTTGCGGGAAATGTGAAATACGAATATCGAAATGCGAAGAGGGGATCCCAAGCCCGAAATCCGAAATGTTTCGTGTTTCGCACTTCGAATTTCGTGCTTTCCCCCCCCCGGGCCTCGGGTCGGCCAGCACCCGGTAGTCCGCCGCGTCCCCGCCGGCACAGAACCATCCCACCCCTCCTCCGCAGATCACGACCCGTGCATCGGCTGCAACAATTTCTGGTGGAATCCGTCTCATGCCCTCTGGCCCGCCGGCGACGGCGTCTCCTCGGCATAGCTCGCCGTAAAGGCGTCTTCTTCGAGGTTGTACCCCGACTCGCCATGCTGACTGATGTCCAGGCCGTCGTACTCGTGTTCTTCGCTGACCCGCAGGCCAACCATCTTGTCCACGATCTTCAGCAGCACCAGCGTCGCCACGCCCGCCAGCACCCAGGTCAGCGCCGTCGCCACAAACTGATACCAGACCTGCATCGCGTTGTGGTCGATCAACCCGGCCTTGCCGCTGTTCACCATCCCCACCGCGAACACGCCCGTCAGCAGCGCACCAACCGTTCCACCCACCCCATGCACGCCAAAGGCGTCCAGCGAGTCGTCGTAGCCAAACCGGTGCTTGAACTCCGTCGCCGACAGGAAGCACACCAGCCCGCCGATCAGCCCGATCAGTAGCGCCCACATCGGAGTGGTGAAACCGCTGCCGGGGGTGATCACCACCAGGCCCGCCACCGCGCCGGAAATCGCGCCCAGCACCGTCGGCTTGCCCGTCTTGTACCATTCCGCAAACATCCAGGCCAAGGCCGCCGCCGCCGCCGCGAAATGCGTATTGACCAGCGCCATGCTCGCCAGCCCGTTGGCCCCCAGGGCGCTGCCGCCGTTGAACCCGAACCACCCCACCCACAGCATCGCAGCGCCAATCACGCTCAGCACCACGCTGTGCGGCGCCATGGGAACCTTCCCATATCCGCGGCGCTTGCCCAGCACCAGCGCCGCCACCAGTGCCGACACGCCCGAACTGATGTGCACC
>JBBQTU010000200.1:0-7705 GCA_038213005.1 Tepidisphaerales bacterium
ACGGCGACCCACCTCGACTCGAGCAGGTCTTCTGGAACCTGATCAAGAACGCGGTGAAGTTCACGCCCGAGGGAGGCGCCATCACGGTCTCGACCCGCAACGAAGCCACGGCCGACGCATCGTGGTTCGTCCTGTGCGTCACTGACACGGGTATTGGCATGACCCCCGAAACGATCGGACGGATCTTCCGTCACTTCGAACAGGGGAGCCACGCCATCACACGCACCTTTGGAGGCCTTGGACTTGGGCTGGCGATCTCCAAGGCGATTGTCGACCTCCACTGCGGGCGCATCGTCGCCCAGAGCGACGGGCCGGGCAAAGGATCGGTGTTTACGGTTCATCTGCCGGTCGTCCCCGCGCCCGTGCCATCATCGCAGCCGCCCCAACTCCATTCCACGCCCGCGCCGCAGGGGCTTCGCATCCTCCTCGTGGAGGATCATGGTCCCAGCGCACGCGCGCTGCTGCGCCTGCTGAGGGGCTTCGGACACCATCCCCAGGCAGCCGGCGACATCGCCAGCGCCCGCCTCCTGGCGCAGCAGCAGACCTTCGACCTGGTCGTCAGTGATCTGGGGCTGCCTGACGGGCACGGGACCACCCTTATGGCCGAACTGCACAAGACCGGGCTCAGGGGAATCGCCCTTAGCGGCTATGGCATGCAGGAAGACGTGGAGCGATGCCTGGCCGCCGGGTTCGCCTGCCATCTCACCAAGCCGATCACTTCCGCCCAGTTGCAGGGGGCCATCAATGCGGTCGCCTCGGCCCCTGCAAACTCCACGGCTGGTGCCTGATGTACTGCGTGGCTCTGATGCCAACTTAAAATCGGGGTGGCATGGCCAGATCGGTACTCCGAGATGGCCATGATTGTCCGCCCCATGCTCATTGCGGAGTACCGGCCTGAGCATGCCACCCATGTTGCTGGAAGTCGGCCACAGCACACTATCGCAGTACAAACGTCAAGCCGCGGATAACGCCAACCAGGCCGCCGGCTCACCGTGGCGGCGGATGGAGTGCCTCCCCAAGCTTCTCGCAGACGTCCCCGACATGCGTCGACGGCAGGGTCAGATACCAGTCCGTGAGAATGGTCACCCGTCCGTCTTTGACCGCCTGGAGCATCCCAAGCTGCGCCCACCGCTGCCGGGCCTGCTGCACCACCTGCGGCGGGGCTTCGGGCAGCAATTGCACGACCGCGGCCGGATTCATCGCGATCAGCTTCTCCGTGTCGATTGTCGGGTAGTCCTTGGACATCTCGCCTGCCAGATTCCGTCCGCCGGCGATCGCCAGCAGGTCGTCCAGGTAGTTGCGTGGACCAACCACGAACGTGTGCTGATCGTCCAGCACCAGGACTGTTGAAACTGGGCCGAGGCCGGTCACCCGCTCACGGACGGTTTCCAGTTGGCGGCGAATCCGTTTCTCCAACTCATGGGCCTTGGGCTTTTGGTCGATCTCACGACCCAGCTTCTGGATCGCGGCGAAGATGTCGTCCAGGCGATCGGTGTGTATGTCCACCAGGCGAATGCCCAGTTCGGTCGCCCGGTCGCGAAACGCGGAGGGCATCTCGGCGGCAGGGCGGTTGATGACCAGCATATCCGGGCGCAGCACACTGAGCCGCTCCCAGTCGACCGTGTGGTAGTCGCCCACGCGCGCCATATCGCGCAATTCCGGCGTCTTGGGCTCGTAGTTGGAAACCCCGACCAGGTGATCCGCCAGACCCATGTTCAGGATCATGTCCGTGGCGGCCGGCACGACACTGGCGACCGTGGGATGTCGGCGAGCCGGCGCGGTGGCCGGGGCCGAAGGTGCCGCGCGATCGCAGCCCGCGAGCATCCCAAGGGCGAAAACCGCACCCCAAACCAGGCCAGATATCGCGGCAGGGCAGAAAACAGACCGGACCGGTGGCCGATTGGCAAGTTGACCCATGACGCGCCGATGGTAGAGTTGTCACTAGTGGCTGTCAAACGCCGGGTCGTGTGGGCGCTGGGTAATAAGAATGACTGAAGAAACAGGCTTTTTCGATCGGGTTTCTCGCTGGTTCAAGCGGCAGTTTCGCAAGGAGGAGGATCTTCCTCTTCTATACGGACAGACCGAAACCAGCCTGCTGCCCTCGCGCCGCGGCTTATTCCCCTGGACCCGCACCGGCGGCAGCATCGACATGATCGAAAGCCGTCTGTCGGCCGTGACGAGCTTGATGGTGGCCCTTCGCAGCGCCATCGACCAGCAGAGTCAGCGGCATGATGAACTGCTGACCTATCTGTCGCAGCTCTCCCATGCTCTGCAGGCGATTCCTGACACGGCCCGCGTGCAAAGCGAGACGCTCCGCGTGCTGCATCAGCAGATCGCCTATCAGAACGCCCAGCACAAGCAGCTCTCGGAGGTTCTCCGGAAGCTTGGCGACTCCGACGGCGAGCAGCACACGATTATCGAGGGCCTGCGAGAACGCGTTGAAATCCTCTATGCCACCGACCAGAGCATCCGCGAAACGATCGGGGGCATGGATACCGCCGTCAGACAGGTCAGCCTCAACTCAAACACTTCTACCCTGGTGCTCGAGCGACTGCGCGACAATCTGGTCAATCACGAGACCGATCTGGACAAGTCATTGCGCCGGCAGAATCGCCACGTTCTGATCGCCTTGGTGATCTGCATGGTCCTTTCGATCATCGCGATCGTGACGGTCATCGTCGTGGCGAGCTGGAATTTCGGTGCGATCGAACAGCTCAAAGTAGGCCAGCCGGCGGCGGCGGCGGCCTATGTGCAGCCCGTCCTGCCCACTCCCGCGGCTCCGATTGTGCCGCCTGCGGTGGCGGCACCGGCCACGGCCCCAGCACCGATCCCAGCGCCCGCCCCGGCTGTCCAACCGGAAAAGGCTGAGCCGACCTCGGCAAAGACACCCGCGACCGGAAGCGCTGGCGTGGAAGCACCAGGCTCCGCCCCCCAGCCAGCGCCGGCCGCCCCCGGCAACCTGATCGGCGCACCCTAAGTGGGCGGCGCCAGCCGCTGCAATTCCGCCTCAGCGACCTGACGTTCCCGATCACTGCGCGCCAGTCGAATCGCCTCCCGAAGACACTCCTTCGCGCGCTCGATCCGATTGAGGTAGCGAGAATACGTCAGCCCCAGCATCAGATTGACATGGTCTACGTCCTGCGATGAGCCGTATTGCGTCAGATAAAGCTCGTATGCATCGGCCGCATGGACCGGGTCCTGCTGACTGAACAGTTCGTTGGCGATCTCCAGCAGCGTCTGCCGCGGTAGAGTCTGTGCAGGGTCCATCTTGCGCAGTTCAACAAACGACTTTGCGGCATCCCCGATGCGGCGGTGCGCGACCGCCTCGGCAATCTGGGCTCGCAGTTCCTGCACCGGTGTGGGCAATTTGGCGGCCGCCGCAGCACGGGCCTTGCCCGGATCGATCGAGAACGGGTCGTATCCACCGCGGACCATGCTGCCGAACTGGTGGCGACGTTTCATCCGCTCCAGCAGCGACATCATGTCCATCGGATCGCGAGGCAGCAGCCTCGTTGCCTGCAAGGTAAGACTGAGCACGAACCCCATCACGGATCCGGCCACGTGGGCCTCGTGGGCCACTCCGCCACCCACGCCGCTGTAGGCGAGAATCAGGTCCTGCATGAAATAGAAGATGATGAAGAAGATGCTGGGAACTTCTGTCACGCCGATGATGATAAACCAGTATGCCACGGTGATGCGTGAGCGAGGCAGCAGCGCCAGGTAGGCACCGGTCACGGCCGAGACGGCCCCGCTGGCGCCCAGCATGCTGTGGTCATTGATCAGCGTGTAGCCGAGGGCGGCGCACACGGCTCCACCGAGATAAAGACCGAGGTATCCGAAGTTGCCAAACCGGTCGCAGACATTGTTCCCGAAGATGTAGAGGAACAGCATATTCCCCACGATGTGCCAGATGTCCGCGTGGAGGAAGGCGTAGGTGACAAACTGGTATACCCTAGGATATGCGGCATTGAGGGCAAACTGCTCGGCGAGCTGAGGAAAACGGCGCTGGGCGAGGAACGCCAGCACGTTCAGCGCGATCAGTAGCCAGTTCATCCAGGGAGTACTACGAAGCGGGCTGTCGGTGCGAATAGGAAGAATCATGGGGTTGCTGGGCTTGGGGGCCTAACAGTCCGGCTGGGCAGGGGGCTCAGGCGGCTCAGGGTCGTTCGTGCGAATCATGGTAATACGCCGGCCGCGATTCGACCACGTCACGCTGCTCATGTACGCCTCGATCAGAAGGATACCTCTTCCGCTGCACTTGCACAGATTCTCGTCGCGGCGGGGGTCTGGGACGCAGCATCGCTTAAACCCCGGCCCCTGATCTTCGACGCTGATCTCTGCTCGTTGCGGCGAAATCCGCGCCTCAATGTGCACCTTCTTGGTCAGGTCATATTTGTTCCCATGCTTGATGGCGTTGATCACCGCCTCTTCCACGGCCAGCTTGATGGCGAAAACCGACGCCGGGGCATAGCCCAGACGCTCCACCTCTTTCATGATCTTCTCCGAAGCCCCGCGGCTTTCAGCGAAATCCGAAGCGATGGTCGCGCGAATCACCTTGGCGTGCTTATCAGTCAGATCGTGTCTCCGCTGAAAGGGTGCCTACTTGCTGAAGCTCGCCATCGCGTCTTCCCGCCCGGGAACGATCTTGAAGAGCTTGTTCAACTTGGTGATGGTAAACACCTCAAGGATCTGCGGGCGAATCCTGGTCAGCCGCAACTGCCCGTTGCGCTGCCGCAGGCGATTATTGGCATTAATCAGCATGCCCAGCGCCGCGCTACTCAGATGCTCCACATTTGAGAAGTCCAGCAGCATCTTGGGATACTCATGCTTGTCGATCAGCGACCCAAGCGTGTCGCCGATCTCCTTGATATTGGACTCATCCAGTATCTTGCTGGTGGTAAATTCGCACACAAAAACGCCTGCGTGCTCGCTCACTGCGATAGGGGCGGGAACCTCGGGCATGACGCCTTCCTTCACGGTAAAGGTCTGGCCAATCGCCGTTTGCGTCGGGCAAGCGCGCATCAGCCATCTTAACCACAGACCCGAATGACAGTACGAATGCCCTGCTCGACTGTCAAGGAGGCGCAGTGATGTCCCGTGCTGTGCCCCTCTGCGTCCGATGAAGCCAAATGCCCCCGGGCGCAACCTTTGTTTGAATTCTCGCTGCCGAATCCCTAACCTTGATTACCTATGGCAATTCTGGTCAACCGCAACACGCGGGTTCTGTGTCAGGGCATCACCGGTTCGGCCGGGGCGTTCCACACCAAGGCCTGCCTGGAATACGGCACACAGATGGTCGGCGGGGTCACACCCGGCAAGGGTGGCCAGAAGGATCCCAACGGTCTGCCCATTTTTAACAGCGTCCGCGCAGCAGTGAGAACCACGGGCGCCGATGCCACGATGATCTTCGTCCCCGCCCCCATGGCGGCCGACGCGATCCTGGAGGCCGCCGATGCCGGCCTCCGCACCATCGTCGCCATTACCGAAGGTGTCCCCGTGCTGGACATGGTGAAAGTGAAAAAGGCACTGGTCGAATATCCAGGGGTGCATCTGATCGGCCCGAATTGCCCGGGCATCATCACCCCGGGTGAGTGCAAGATCGGCATCATGCCCGGCTACATCCACACGCCACCGACGGGCGCCAAGACCGGGAAGACCGTCGGCATCATCTCGCGCAGCGGCACCCTGACGTACGAAGCCGTCTGGCAATGTTCCACGCGAGGCATCGGCCAGACGACCTGCGTCGGCATCGGTGGCGACCCCGTCAAAGGGATCAACTTTATCGAACTGCTCGAGATGTTCAGCGCCGACCCGGCCACCGACTCGATCGTGCTCATTGGTGAGATTGGTGGCACCGATGAGGAGCAGGCGGCCCGATACGTTCAGCAGCATGTGAAAAAGCCCGTCGTCGCCTACATCGCCGGGCGAACCGCGCCTCCCGGGCGCCGTATGGGACACGCCGGGGCCATCATCAGCGGCGGGGAGGGAACGGCCCAGTCCAAGATCAGTGCGCTCGAATCCGCCGGCATCACCGTGGCAGAGAGTCCCGCCGGCATCGGCGCGGCCCTGGCCATGGTTCTGGCTGTCTGATACGGCGAGCCCGTCCGCGGCAGAGATTTTTTCCGTTGGCGAATTGACCCGCAAGGGCTAGAAGACAACCATTGGTGGGATGGTTGATATGCCGGGTCTGGAGGAAGCGATGAGAAAACCGAAGGTCGATGATTACGTGCGTCTGACGACGAGCATCCCTGAGTTGTCGCTGAGTTGCGGCCAGGTCGGTGTCGTGCGCAGTTTGTGGTTGTCGCCCACCATTGCCTATGAGGTGGAGTTCCATCCCATCGGTTATGAGAGCCAGACACGCGCTCTGCTCCTGTCCGAGCAGATACTGGTCAACGAAGAACCCATGCTCGCCGCCCACTGACGCCTGCTCGCGTTCTACGCGACGTCGATAAACGCACCGGGCTTTTCGAAGTCTCCCGGCTTGAAGACCACCGACGTATCCACCAGCACATGTCCACGGTCGTCGCGGCTGATTCCATTGCGCGGCAGGTCGCTGCGCGCCGGCCCCCGCGTCACCTTGCCATCCTGGCTGAAGTGCGAGCCATGCTTCTTGCAGGTGAACGACCCATCGCCATCCTGCACGATCCGAGCCTGTTTGTGCGTGCAGTAGGCCGTCTGCGCCACCAGCCGCCGACCTTTGCGAATCAGAAAGAACCCGCGATCGCGGAAGTCGTACACCCCATCCTTGGCGAAATCGCCGATGGCGCCGGCATCTCCACCGTCGGGGGTGCCGCCGAATGCCGATCCTCTCAGACTCCATCCCGCCGCCGCCACCGCCCCCAGCACCATGAACTGCCTTCGCGAAAGATCCATGACCATTCTCCTGTTGCACCGATTCTAGGCGTTGCATCGCAAACTCATCCGTTCTCGGAGTGTGGCTTACGCCAGCGGGTCGATCCACTCACCGGCGTGGTAGATGCGGACGGTCATCGCAGGGACGGAGATCCAGCCGGTGTCGATGGGCTGGGCGGTCCTGGGGTCGCGGTAGTGGAACTCACCTTCCATGGAACTGCTCAGCAGATTCATGACGAAGAGCATGGACTGATCGCCGTCACTGCGCAGGGCGGTCCAGAGATTAGGGTTGCTGGACTGGACCTGTTGCGTGGTGCCGAGTGAGACCAGTGCATTGCGGATCATGGCCTCGTGCTCGTGCATGCTGTGCATCCACTGGAGTCCCAAGACAATTATCGCGCCGCCGCCGGCCGCGCCGGTACCGCCGCCGCACGGCAGGTCGCGGCGATAGCCAATCACGTGCGGGTCTTTGCGTACTTCCTGGGCGATAACCTGGGCGTCGGAGGGCACGCCTTGGAACTCAAAGAGGCCGCCGTTGACGAAGACGTTCTGGATGTCGAAGGCATTGAGACGGGGCATCGCGGATTTCCAGAGCGTCTGGGCGGTGCAGCCGGCGAGGTGGCGAAGGATGGTGCAGGGGCGGAAGTCGGCATCCATGGTTGGCAGCACGCCGATGAGCAGAAGTTTACCGCCGGCCTGGACGAACTTGGCGAGGCGCTGCTGAATGTCCTCATCCATGGCATCCCATGAGACGACGGCGAGTGGCAGGGCGGTGTCGGCGAGCAGGCTGTCGCTGCGGAGATCGGCGAGTCTTGGCGACAGACCGGCGCAGGATGCGGAGGTGAGCAGGCCA
>JBBQTU010000201.1:0-7673 GCA_038213005.1 Tepidisphaerales bacterium
CTGCGCGACGATGCGGCGAGGTTCGAGTGCGGATCGTGGAATGTGCCGGGTTTTCTAGGCCTCAAGGCCTCGATCGAGTTATTGCAGGAGGCGGGCCTGGCCGCAGTGACAGCGCGGGTGAAGATGCTGACCGACCAACTGGTAGAGGGGCTGCGCGGCAAGGGATACACAGTAGCCTCCGCCCGCGACGGCGAATCCTGGAGCGGGATCGTCAGCGCCACACCGCCGGGTGGCGAAGCGTCGGGGATTGCCGCGGCCCTGAGGCGACAGCGCGTGGAGATCGCCGTCCGTGCCGGCCGCCTGCGCTTCTCGCCGCATTTCTACAACACCGAGCAGCAGGTGGAGCGTCTGCTGTCGCTGCTGCCGCGGGGAAGTGCCTGAAATTAGCAACCCTCCCATGACCCGCAGGTCATGGGAGGGTTGGAGGTCCGCTGCGCCGATGAATCAATATCCGTTTCCGCTGATGTTGTTCATCAGGAACGAGTTGAACTGCCACATGTCTTCATCCTTGGGACGCGGAGCGCCGTAACGTTCGTACAGGTGCGACCAGTTTCTCAGCGGGTCCCAGTCGACCGGCTCGCTCTTGAACGTTCCCAAGTAGGGCTTGGCGTGCTTGAGGATGTAGTCGTATGGCAACTGGTCCGGCAGCAGGACGCCCTCACGCGGATTCTCGATCATGTACATCACGGCCGCCATCACCGAGCACGCCACCTGCAGGGTGGTCGCGTTCTGATGCGGGACGAGCCGGCGGGATTCGTCGATGTCCAATAGCGACCCGATCCACCAGCTCTTGAAATCGTGACCCATCAGCAGGACACCGAGGATATCGGAGCCGTTGACGATGTCGTCGTTCATGATGCGGAGCTTGGGCTGCAGGTCGTAGTTCCGCATGTGCAGTTCATGCATGCTCACGATCGCCTGATCGCAGGGGCAATAAGCGTAGTGAACGGTGGGGCGGTAGATCGGCACCTTGTACTCGTTGCGGACGGTGAGGTATTCACTGATGGAGAACGCCTCGCCATGCCGGATAACCATGCCGACGATTTCGCTGTACGGCACCCAGGACCGCACCCAGGTGCGGCAGCCCATCTGCGCCAGGCAGATCTGGTTCTGAGGGCCTTCGTCGTGGAAACAAGCGCGAGGCGGCACCGTGCGCTCGTGCGTGCCCCAGCCCATCTCACACGGGGCGATCCCTTCTTCGCGGAAGCCTTCGATCGACCACGTGTTGACGAATTCACCGACTTCTTTGGGCCGCTGCGAGATCTGGGTGTCGCGCTCGCTGACGTGGATGGTTTTCACACCCAGCAGCATGGCCAGTTCGTTGTATCGGGCGTGCTTGGAAGCGTCGGCGATCAGGTCGCGCCGGTCGCACTCCGTTGGGAACTCCGCCAGCCAGCGGGCGGCGATATCATGCAGCGCCTGCTTGGTGAAGTGCTGTACCAGTCCGGGGTTGGCCCCGTGATCGAGGATCGCCGTCGGGCCGCGCTGGACCTTCCACGATGCCATCCGCTCGCGCAGACGCATGTGCCGCCAGTAGAGCGTGCGATGTGCCGGGTGACGCTCGGCCGCCCCTTCATACGGATCCCACACCTCCACCGACGTATTGACGTAGCGGACACCCCGCTTGTGGCACCATTCGATGGTCTCGCCGCAGTCGATGTTCCAAGCCAGGTCGATAATGATGTCGCCCTTGCCGACGTACTGCGCCAGCTTGGATCCGAGATTGTCCCGCGTCAGCCTGTCGCTCACGAAATTGCAGCCGGCGTTCACCACCTCGTTGGGCGCGTCGCCGAGCTCGGCAAAGTCCATGACCGTGATATTTTGGCGCGGCATTTCAAGGTGTTTAAGCAGCACGGGAAACGTGCATCGGGAAACAGCCCCAAGGCCGATGATCAGGATCTTGCCTTCAAACTTCATCATGCTCCTTTGTTCGACCTTCGCGAGCCAAATATCGCCGCTGGAAACGGTATCTTCGCGAATGTAGAGAGTTGGCCGCGGAAGTCAAAGCGGCCCGCGACTATCGACAGGGAATGGGCGCTCGTGCCTTCACGCTTGCTCGATGGTAAACTCCTAGCCATGGTGGAGTCTCATCAGCTACGAATCGGCGTTTTTCCCGGCCAGTTTGACCCGATCACCAACGGCCATCTGGACGTGATCCACCGCGGCCTGACTCTCTTTGACGAACTGATCGTCGCCGTGGGGATCAACCCCGAGAAGCGCGAGATGTTCAGCATCGAAGAGCGCGTGGAGATGATCGGGCTGATTCTCAAGGACACGCCCCGCGTGCGGGTCGAGCGATATGCCGGCCTGACTGTTGATTTTGTGCGCAAGGTGAAGGCGACCGCAATCCTCCGCGGGATCCGCGACGCCATCGACCTGCGCTACGAGTTTCAACTGGCGATGGCCAACCGCGCCGTAGGCGGCGTCGAGACCGTCTTCATGATGACCGGCGACCAGTTCGCACTCACCAGCAGCAGCCTGATTCGGCAGGTTGTCGCCCTTGGCGGCGATGTGGGGCAGTTGCACACGCTCCTGCCGCCGATCGTGATCGAGCGGATGCGGGCCAAGCATCCCGAAGACATCAAGCAGCACGCGGATCCCGACGGGCACTGAACCACTCCCAAGCAACCGCGAAGGCGCGAAGGGCGCGAAGAAAACGCGAAGAAGAATTCCTTGTTGAATTGTCCTTCGCGTCCGCCTTCGCGTTTTCGCGCCGTGGCTGTCTTTCGCCGTCCTGTGGTCTAAAGCCTGCTGTCTCGCAGCAGCGGTGCCTTGGCGTCCCTCGGCGACAGGGTGGCACCCTGCCGGGCATACCAGTCGGCCGGCAGCCCCAGGTCTGCGTCGTCCCAGCGTACGCCCAGTTCGTCGGTGGGGTCGTACTCGCGATCCAGCAGGTACATCAGCACCACATCGGTGGTGGCGCGAAATCCGTGCAGTACGCCGGTCGGGATGAGGAGCGTTTGTGGACGGTCGCCGCTCAGTTCGATGCATTTTGACTGCCCGAACGTGGGGGAATCCTTCCGTCTGTCCACCAGCGCCGCGGTGGCCGACCCCGACACGATGTGCCAGTAATCGATCTGGCGGCGGTGCAGATGCAAGCCGCGCACAACGCCCGCCTGCGACCGCGACACGTTCCACTGCACCCACGGCCCCGGCCCGATCCGGCTGGCTTTGAATGCTTCACAGAACGAGCCGCGGTCGTCGGCAAAGACGGTCAGATCGAATAGACGCACGCCGGGAATCGCTACTGAAAGTTCGGTCATGGGGGCACATTATGTGGTTTGCGTCGCGGCTGACAACGTGGACGCGGCCGGGGCGCATCGCTTTGTCGATCACGTGACAGGGTTGGGACATGCGGGTATTCTTGAGTGTTTGGAGAGACTTGGGGTCACGGCCTGGGTTCCGGATGCCGGAAGTCGGCCGACCATGACCAGCCTTAGCAGTAATGAAAAGGATCAGGTGAAGCATGAGAGTTGAAAGTTTTGAACAGCTCGAAGTCTGGCAGAAGGCCCATGCGATGGCCCTGCACATCTACAAAATCACGCAGGATTTCCCTGAGGAAGAGGAGTTCGGCCTGATCCTGCAGATGCGCAAGGCCGCCACTGGCGTTCCTGCGCAGATCGCCAATGGCTTTGAACGCCGCAACATGGATGCCAAGTTGGCGCTCTACCGCGAAGCCCGCGCATCGGTTGAGGAACTCCGCTACTACTTCATCCTCTGCCGCGACCTGGGCTATACGATCAATTTCGACGAGCTTGCCACGCAGGGCGAGCAGCTTGCCCGTATGGTCGGCGGCCTGGTCGGCTCGATCGCTCGCCTGGATACCGGCGACCGCGGTGGCCGGCGTCGTCCGCCCCGCGACAATCGCGGTGGGGGCCGGGACCGGGACATGCGCGACAATCGCGGCCCGCAATCGCAGGAATCGCCCGCGGCGTCCGACGGTGCCGAGGGTTTCGGCCATGCCGATTTTGGCGGCGACGCTGATCGCGGCGAAGCGAGCGGCCGCGAGTTGATCTGACCCGGTTCGCTATTGAGGAGTGAGGCAGATGTCGCAGATGCCGGTCGAAAATATCGCAGCGCGGAAACAGGAAGGCGTCCCGCAAGGGCTCTGGTTGCGCTGCCCCGAGTGCGAGAAGATGCTGTTCGCCAAACTGGTGGACGACAACCTCAAGGTCTGCCCCGAATGCCAGCATCACTTTATGACCAGCGCCCGCGATCGCGTTGCCCAGTTGGTTGACGAAGGAACGTTCGAGGAGATGTTTGCGGACATCACTCCCCTGGATCCCCTCGAGTTTTCCGACCGTAAGAAGTACTCCGACCGCCTGAAGGAATACCAGCGCAAGACGGGCAACCCCGATGCCATGGTCTGCGGCAAGGGCTTCATCAAGGGCCGTCCGATCATGGTCGCCGCCATGGACCCGCAGTTTATGGGTGGCTCGATGGGGTCAGTCGTCGGCGAGAAGATCACACGCACGATCGAGACTGCCATCAAAGAGGAGCTTCCCCTGCTGATCGTCTCCGCTTCCGGCGGGGCGCGCATGCAGGAATCGACGCTCTCCCTGATGCAGATGGCCAAGACATCCGCCGCACTGGCGAAGTATGACAGCGCCGGCGGGCTCTATATCTCGCTGCTGACGGATCCCACCACCGGCGGCGTCACGGCGTCGTTCGCGATGCTGGGCGACTTCATCATCGCCGAGCCCAAGGCGCTGATCGGCTTTGCCGGCCCGCGCGTGATCGCCAATACGATCAAGGTGGAACTGCCCGAGGGCTTCCAGCGGGCCGAGTTCCTCAAGCAGCACGGATTCGTCGATTTCGTCGTCCATCGGAAGGATCTGCGATCCGAGATCGCCCGGCTGGTCGACTTCTGCGCCAAGTAGCTTTCCCAGGCAAGCCATGCTCAGTAAGCGAATCATCCCGTGTCTGGACGTGGACCAGGGCCGAGTGGTCAAGGGCGTAAAGTTCTTTGATCACGTCGACGCTGGCGACCCCGTCGAGCAGGCCAAACGCTATCAGGCGGCCGGGGCCGATGAACTCGTCTTCTACGACATCACCGCCAGCCACGAAGGCCGGGCGATCATGGTTGACCTCCTGCACCGCGTGATGGAGCATGTCTTCATGCCCCTGACCGTCGGCGGGGGCATCCGCACGCTGGATGACGCCACGGCCATCATCCAGGCCGGGGCCGAAAAAGTCAGCCTCAACTCTGCCGCCGTCAAACGCCCGCAACTGCTGGCCGAGGTTGCCAACAAGTTTGGACGCTGTGCCACAATCCTGGGCCTGGACGCCAACCGCGTGCAGCGTGAAGGCACGGAGTATTGGGAAGTGTTCGTCAATGGCGGCCGGGTCAATACCGGTGTCCGCGTGATGGACTGGGTGCGCCAAGCCGAGTCGCTGGGCGCCGGCGAGATCGTCCTGAATGTCATGAACTCTGACGGCACCAAGCAGGGCTACGACCTGGAGATGACCGCCGCCGTCAGCGATGCCGTGAAGATCCCGGTGGTCGCCAGCGGTGGGGCGGGCTCGCCCAAGGACATGCTGGACGTGCTCACCGCCGGCAAAGCCGATGCCGCCCTGGCCGCCAGCATCTTTCACTTCGGCAACTACACGGTTGGCGAAGTGAAGAAATACCTCCACGACAATGGCGTGCCCGTTCGCCTGAAGTAGCGATTTCTTAGCCCCAACGGGGCGGCATTCGTAAGCCCAGGGTAAGCGTACTCGCGCAGCCCTGGGTAAGAACCATTCACCCTGAATGAGCCCTGAAAGGGCGACACCTCTTTCATCACCGTATTCGCTCCAACCACTCGCTGACGCGCATCTTGCATCTGCCCGGAAAAACAGGCACGCCCGTGTCCTGAGTGTTGCCCCCTTGGTTTGCAGTGTGCCGGTGGGTGGTATAGCATTCGATATATGATGTCGATTCGAGCTCATTTCGACGGTCGGGTCATCGTGCCTGATGAGCCTGTAACCATCGCGCGGAACGCGAACCTGTTGGTATGGGTTGAAAGCGAACCGGCCTCCAAAGCTGCGATTGATCAGGCCATCCAGAACTACTATCTGGGGATGTCGAGTGTCGAGCAGCGGGCCGACGACGCATGGGAATCGCTCCGGCCAGCCGACCAGAAGCAGGCATGGGATGAGGACTGAACTTGCCTTGTGCATCTCCCTTGGCATGAATGCATTCCGGCAATAGGAAGTCGCACCATGAGGCATAAGCGGTGGATCATCGGCATCGCCTGCGTGGGTTTGGCCGCTGTGCTGGCCGTCAAGACGACGCCTTGGACTTCAGGCGAGTCGTCCGGCCGGGCGGACCAGGCCTCCTCTGGTATCTCAACGACCCAGGCTGCCCACGATCCCAAGTGGGCGATCCCCATGACCGTTGCTGGCGTTGGCAACCTTCACAAGATCACCGACACGCTCTACCGCAGCGAGCAGCCCACCGCCCAGGGAATGCAGAACCTCCAGCAACTGGGCATCAAGACCGTGCTGAGCCTCCGGGCCTTCCATTCGGATGAGGACGAGGTCGAGGATACGCAGCTCAAGACCCAGCGCATCTACGTCAAGACCTGGCACATTGAGCAGGAGGATGTCGTTGCGTTCCTCAAGATCGTCACCGACCCGGCCAATCAGCCTGTCCTTGTTCATTGCCAGCACGGTGCCGACCGCACAGGCACGATGTGCGCCGCCTATCGCGTCGTGGTGCAGGGGTGGACAAAAGACGAGGCCATCCGCGAGATGACCGACGGCGGTTACGGCCTGCACCGAGTCTGGACGAACCTCAAGCCGTGGCTACAGACCATGGACGTCGATGCCCTGCGAGCGGAGGCCGGCATAAAAACCAGTGCGACCCGGCCGAGCCGATAGGAGTCGCGAGCAAGTGGGGCAGGCCGCCTCGGCCGCCCATTTGTCTACCACCCGATCACGCTTCAGCATGCTGGCGACACACGCAATCGCTGCAGTCCATACACTTAGGCAGCGCGAGAAGATCGATCAGCTTATTTTGTCGCGCTGCCTCACTCCGGCTTCAGCGTCCACTTCGGGTTCTGGCCCAGGAACCGGCAGGGGTTATTGTAAAACACCTCAAACGTCTCTTGCTCGCTGTGACCCCGCCGGCGGAACTCCAGCATCGTGTCGACAAGCTGCGACGGATGGCTCTCGCCCCAGTCGGCCGCCGAGTTGACCCAGATGCGATCTGTGCCGTGCATCTCCAGGATGTCCACCGCCCGCTGCGGCGTGCACTTGCTCCAGGGATAGACCGTCAGCCCCGCCCAGAACCCGGCCTCCCTGGGCAGGCGGATGGTGTGCTCTTCGCAGTGGTCGATGATGACGCGGTCGGGGCTGATGCGACTCTCGTTGCGGATCACGTCGACGATGATCTTCGTCCCCTTGAGCTTGTCCTCCAGGTGCGGTGTGTGGACCAGCACCATCTGCTGATGCCTCGCCGCCAGGTCCACCTGCTCTTCGAGGATTACGATCTCGTTGCGCGTGTTCTTATTCAGCCCGATCTCACCGATCCCCAGGACGTTGGGTTCATCCAGGAACTGCGGGATGATCTTGATCACCTCGCGCGCCAGCCCCACGTCCTCGGCCTCCTTGGGGTTGATGCACATCCAGGTGAAGTGCTGGATGCCGAACTTAGCGGCTCGCTTGGGCTCAAAGCTCGTGAGCTGGCG
>JBBQTU010000202.1:0-7672 GCA_038213005.1 Tepidisphaerales bacterium
AAAATCACTAGGTGCGTCCCCTTCGGAATTCCCGGAATGCGGCTGAGCCTATCCACCGACGCGGGGATACAGAGAGGCATTCATAACCGTTTCTCGAACGATCCTCTGTTCGCTATGCCGGATGTGATGAACATGGACGGCGCGTCGAGTCCTCCCCGCCCTGACCCGGGCAGGCTCAGCCTCGAGGTCAACTACCCGACACGCTCTTCTGACTAGAAAGCGAGGTGCATCATGCAGACAGTAGTCCGCCTATTGGCGATGGTTTCGCTTCTTGTTGCAGTGTCAGGATGCAGTCCACGGTGCAGGATAGCGAAAGACGGTTACACTCTTGTTCCGCTCGAAGGGCTCGGGTCTGGACTGCCACGCAATGGAGTCGTGCCCAAAGGCATGGAAGGCCCTATCCATTGTGATAGTCTTTATGCCATGGGATACGTCGACAGATTTGACCAAGAGGAGACGGTTCGATATCTCAGGTTCTGGTCAACGGGCCAGGTGCTCTTGCGGCTCAAACCCGGTGTGCGGGGGGATCAAGCCGAGTCTCCGCTCGTGACTACGCGTGATGGGGATGTTTTGGACGACTGGCTGGCAGGGCCACCGATTCCAAGCGCCGCTGCAGTCGGCACAGTCGGCCGCTATGTGGTGGTTGGCGCTGAGGTCCATATCGAGTTCTTTCATAGACTTCCCGGCGGAGCCGATTTCGTCGACTGTACGGGCCACGTGACGGCGGACGGATTTACGTTGGACCGAATCAGGTATCGAAATACTTTCTTCCCACGCTGGAAGCCGATGGCAGACCCGTGGCGGTTTGTCCGCTACCCGGTGGGAGAGATGCGTGGGACGCCGACCTGGTAACACAACAAGTGAATGAACCGCACGCAGTTAGGTAGCGAGCCCTCAAAAGCGGATACCCCGCATCAAACAGAACACGAAAGGACCAGCAACATGGATCACCGTCAATCTCTCAATGCCGCTCTCGCCCTGGCCGCCTCGGGCCTGGCTCTCCTCGCGGCCACCGCCCCTGCCGGTGCCGCCGGGCCGTCCATTACCGTGGGCTCCTACTTCCTCGCCGCCAATACGCCGCACCAGCCCATCGCCATTCGCGTCAGCGGCGTGCAGGGCGTTGCCGGGGTGGACCTCAATGCCCCGAGCGCGGGCGGAACTGGGACCTTCTACCCCCTCTTCTCCGGCGTGGACCTCACCACCGGCACCCTCTTTGCCGGCAACAACAATGGCGCTTCAGACATGGGCAGCGGCACTTTCCCCCGTGTGGCGACATGGTCGCTCCTGACGGCCGCGGGGACCGTGTCGTCGGCCGACGGGCTCCTGGCAACCCTCTACATCGATACCACCGGTGAGTCCTCCGGCACCTACTCGCTCTCCCTGAGCAACACGCTGGGTGGGCCAACCGTCTTCTATGATTCCACCGGTCTGACCAAGATCCCCATCACCATCGCCGACGGCTCATTCACGATCGTGCCCGAACCCGCCTCGGCCGCGTTCTTTCTACTGGCTGCGCCAGTCTTCCTGCTCCGCCGAAAACGATGAAGACTCTCTTGCGTCACAATCCGTTAACTCAGTTTAAGAATAGTCTTAACCACGGAATACACTGAAAACACGGAAAGGATTACGTGAACACAGGATGAATGGCTTTCTCTTCTTCCGTGTGTTCCGTGTATTCCGTGGTTAAATCATCCTCATCTTCCGCCAAGCCGCGCCGGACAATATCTATGCTCCATCTGACCCAGACGTCGGTCAAGCCATAAGGCCCGCTGTGGCGATATGAACTGCGTCCTGTTTGATTTCTCTGCAGAAGAGAACCGCCTTGGAGAGGGGCGGGAGGCAGCGCCCGAGGCGGGCGTGCCACGGGTGGCCCGGCCGCCTCGGCCGGAGCCTTCGGGGCGGTCGAGGTCGCGAGGGTTGCCTGGAAGCACTGCAGAAGGGAACGGACTTGGAGAGGGAGGGGAGGCAGCGCCCGGGGCGGGCGTGCCACGGGTGGCCCGGCGCTGACAGGCCAACTCTTCATCGCGGCCGGCTTCGGCGCCATCGATGCCAATTCCGACGGCGCGTGGGACTTCGTCCGCGACGGCCAGCGCCGGCAATTTGCCAACCGTATCGACTCCGTCCAAACCGGCTCTCTCCCCGGGCAGGGGCAGGTGTTTCGGTACGACTTTGACCTCACCACGGGCGAAGCGGTCGGCAATGATGAGGGTCTGGCAGGCCCCGGGGATTCTGGCGGCGGCGTGTTTCTCTGGGATGGCGAGCGATACGTACTGGCTGGCATCCTCTCCTCCTCGGGCAGCCCGGTGGATGGAGCCAGTGCCAGTGCGACGCGGCTCGCACCGCTGGCCGCCACCCTCTCCGCAGCCATCCCCGAGCCGGCAAGCCTCACTCTGTTGGGTCTTCCGATCCTTCTTCTGCGTCAAAGGCGTCGGTGACCTGTACTGGCGAAGTCGCCTCGGCAGGGTGAGGGATTGGGTTGCCTCGGTGGGGATGGTGTGCTATGAATGCCTCCGCTGGCGGGATGCCCAGGCGTCCGGCCGGTGAAGTCAACTGGAGACCGTGTTCGTGACGACGCATTTTACCCTCCCGCAATCGGAAATTTCAAAGCAGTGGTACAACCTTAACGCGGATTTTCCGCAGCCGCTGCCGCCGCCGCTACACCCGGGGACCAAGCAGCCTGTGACGGTCGCGGACATGACCGCGATCTTCCCCGAGAACATCGTCCAGCAGGAGATGTCGGCCGAGCGGTATATCGACATCCCCGAGCCGGTGCGCGAGATCTATGCGCTTTGGCGGCCCACGCCGCTGTTGCGTGCCGTGCGCCTGGAGAAGGCGCTCAATACGCCGGCGCACATTTACTACAAGTATGAAGGTGCCAGCCCGGCCGGTAGTCACAAGCCTAACACGGCCGTTCCGCAGGCGTATTACAACAAGATCGCCGGCACCAAACGCATCGCCACCGAGACTGGCGCCGGGCAGTGGGGTTCATCGCTGGCCCTGGCGTGCCAACTGTTCGGGATCGAGTGCGTGGTCTACATGGTCAGGGTCAGCTATGACGCGAAGCCCTATCGCAGGATGCTCATGCAGACTTGGGGCGCAACCGTGCACGCCAGCCCGAGCAACCGCACCGAGTGTGGTCGGCGAATCCTGGCGGCCGACCCTAACTCATCCGGCAGCCTCGGGATCGCTATCAGCGAGGCCGTGGAAGACACGGTCACGACGCCCAGCACCAAGTATGCCCTCGGCAGCGTGCTGAACCACGTGTGTCTGCACCAGTCGGTGATCGGGCAGGAAACGATCAAGCAGATGGCCCTGGCCGGCGAGGAGCCGGACGTGGTGGTCGGCTGCATCGGCGGGGGCAGCAACTTCGCCGGGATCGCGTTCCCGTTCATCCAGCGGAACCTCAGCGAGGGCGGGAAGACCCGTCTGCTGGCCGTCGAGCCCAGTTCATGCGCCTCGGTCACGACGGGGCAACTCAGGTACGATTTTGGCGATGAGGCCGAGATGACCCCGCTGATGATGATGCATACGCTGGGTCACAAGTACATGCCGCCATCCATTCACGCCGGCGGGTTGCGCTATCACGGCATGTCGCCGATGGTCAGCCACGCGAAGCACCTTGGGCTGATCGACGCCGTTGCGTACCCGCAGACCAAGGTGTTCGAGGCGGCCATGCAGTTTGCCCGGACCGAGGGCATTGTGCCGGCGCCTGAGTCATCGCACGCCGTGCGCGGGGCGATCGACGAAGCCATTGCCGCCCGGGAAGAAGGACGCAAACGTGTGATCGTGTTCTGTCTCTCAGGCCACGGCCTGATGGATATGAGCTCGTACGACGCCTACCTGTCGGGCAAGCTGGTGGACTGATCAGGCCGGGTCTTCGTCGGCATCAACTTCGTTGAGGTAGGTCAGGGCGCGCTCCAGCTCGTTCTTGAGGTGGCGAACCCGCAGCAGGCTCTTCACTCGGGTGAGTAGCTCGAACTTGTTCACGGGCTTACTGACAAAGTCATCGGTTCCGCATTCGGTTGCCTGTTCGATGTCGCCCAGTTCGTTCAGGGCGGTGACCATCAGGATCTGGATGTCGCGAGTGGCCGGGTCGTTCTTGAGCTTCCGGCAGACCTGAAAGCCGCTCATTCGCGGCATCATGATGTCCAGCAGGATCAGGTCCGGGTTGAACTGGGCGACCTTTTCCAGGGCGTCCACACCATCGACGGCTGTCGCGATCTGCACTGGCAGGGATTCGAGGAATGCCTGCAGCAACTCCACGTTCTGCGGGTTATCGTCAACGATCATGACCCGCGAACTGGGAAGCAGCGACTCATTGTTCGGCACCGCGGGTGAAGGTTCATTTTCGGCCATGGTCGTGTGCCCTTACTTGTTCTTCTTCAGGTCGAAGTCCAGCCCGCCGCGAAGATTCAGATTCAGCCGCGGCTTTCTCGGGGCGGCGTCGGCTGCGGCCGGTGATCCTGCCGGTTGCAGCTCAGCGGCGCGCTTGACCGACAGCGAGACCCGACGGTGCTCGGTGTCGATCTCGAGGATGGCGACCTTGATCTCCTGCCCCGGCCTGACGACATCCGTCACATGCACAACCCGCTGGGTTGCCAGTTCGGAAATATGAGCCAGTCCTTCGAGACCCGGTTCCAGTTCGACGAATGCGCCGAAGTCGGCGGTTCGCGTCACCTTGCCCGTGACGACCATGTCGGTGGCATATCGCTCGGTGACAGTCTTCCATGGGTCGGGGCCGGCCTGCTTGAGGCTGAAGCTCATCTTGTGGGCCACCGGATCAACCGACAGCACGACCAGCTTGATGGTGTCGTTTTCGTGCACAACTTCGGAAGCGCTCTTGATGCGTTGATAGCTGATCTCGCTGATGGGCAGCAGCCCTTCGATGCCGTCCTCCACCTCGACAAACGCGCCGAAGGATTCGAGCTTCACGACCCGGCCGGTCAGCGTCGAGCCAACGGGGTATTTCGTCGCTACATCAAGCCACGGATCGGGCATCGACTGCTTGAGCGACAGGGACAGCTTGCCGCTGGCGCGGTCGATCTTGAGCACCTTCACGTCGACCACATCGCCGACTTTCAGTGCGTCGGCGGCGTTCTTCACTCGCTTGTAGGAAATCTCGCTGACGTGAACCAGGCCGTCGATGCCGCCCAGGTCCACGAACGCACCGAAATCCATCACGCTTCGGACGGTGCCGCGGATGGTCTGGCCCTCGGCGATCGTCTCCAGCAACTTGACCTTCGCGGCCTCGCGCTCGCGCTCGATGATGTTGCGGCGCGACAGGACGATGCTGCGGGTGTTGCGGTCGCATCGGGTGACTTCGCACGTCAACCGCTGGCCGATATAGGTCGAGATGTCTTTGACAAAGCCGATGTCGACCTGCCCGGCCGGCATGAAGGCCCGCATGTTCTTGATCTCAAGTTCCAGGCCGCCCTTGTTCACGCCGGTGACATTGGCGTCGACGATCTGCCCGACCTCGAGGCTTTCCCAGCTCACTTGTGTGGCTTTGGCGCCCGGCAGGGACAGGATGATGATGTCTTCCTTGGCATCGCGGCGGACCACCTGGAAATCCACTTCCTGACCCACGGACGGTTCGACCGTGAAGTTAGCCAGCGGGCAGACGCCCTGGTCCTTGCCACCGAAGTCGACCAGCACCTCGTTCTTGGGCAGGTCGACGCGCGAGATCTTGCCGCGGCGGATTCCCTTGGCGGGCGGCGGCGCGGATGGGTCGGTGGGCTTCTTCGCCCGACCTTCAATCAGGGCGTCGATGGACAGATCACCCAAGGCGTCATTGATCTCCTTTTCCAGATCGAGATCGATGTCAGCCCGGAAGTTCTCGCGGTATTTGTCGTCGTTGGCTTTGGCCATATTTCCTCTTAATAGAAGCGTAAGCCGGGCATGTTAGCCGACGGAAGCCCTGTGCGGAAGCGTGAGTGACGATGAATGGCAAATGGCGGTTGCGCAGGCAGTTCCATCAGGCATTGACTTGGGTCGACGGCATGCGGCGGGCGAGTTGGCGCAGCAGCCATCGCTCTTCGGGCAGTTCGGCCGGCGCATTGCTCATGCGGGGGTAGGGGGCAGGCTGATGGATGGCATTCTGGGCTCTTAGCTGCTGGAAGCCCACGTCCGCGGCCAGCAGGGCGTCGGCCAGCGAAGTGTATGCCGCCATGTCGTCGCGTTTCGGGGCGGTCCTGAGCCGGTGTGCACCGATGTCATATTGAGCGACGAAGAAGACCGGGCCGGTTTCCAGATCGTTTACCGGCACGAGTATCGGCAGATGTGCCTCCAGCAACATCGCGACCATGTGAAGTTCGCCGGCGGCGTGGTCGCTGGGGGCAATCTGAAACCATGACGCCAAGGCGCTGCCGAGGTTGGCGATCAAGCGAGACCGAACGACCAGCAGATGACGGTCGGCGACCGTGTTGTCCGATAGGTCAGCCAATGGCAGATCAGGCATGCTGGCCCTTGGCAACAAGCCCAAACGGCTGTTGGTCTCTCCGAGTGATTGATTGTCACGATCATCCATGCCTGCTTTTTGTATGCCAGGCTGCCGCGGCTGTGTAGGGGGAAAATTCGAAGATTGCGCCGGCCGTGGTGGCCGAGGCAGAAGCATGCGTGTCAAGTAACTATCGCCACACAAATCAGGGCGCTGCGTAGCCGGGGATCTCCTCACCCTATTTTACGTTTACCGGTGGCTGCGTTGGCTGTCCGGGAGGGGTAGAATCCGCTGATGCCAGAACAGAAAGCCCATTCGTCGATCCACTCCCATGTCGGCAACGTCGCCAGTTTCCCCATCCTGTCGCGATGGCTGTTCATGAACCACGCAGGGGTGGCACCGGTGCCGCAGCGGTCGGCCGACGCCATTATCCAGTTCGCCCGCGAGGCGGCCGAGTCGGCTTACATGGAAGGGCATTGGTACAGACAGGTCGAAGACCTGCGGACTCTGGCGGCTGGGCTGATCAACGTCACACGCGAGGAGATCGCCTTGGTGAAAAACACCAGCGAAGGGCTGGGGATCGTCGCCAGCGGTGTCGATTGGAAGGAAGGCGACCGCATCGTCACCTCGGCAGTGGAGTATCCGTCCAATGCTTACCCATGGCTCGACTTGGCCGGGCGGCGGGGCGTCGAACTGATCTGCGTGGCAGAGCGATTGCGTGAGGACGGGGCGAGGATTATCGACCTCGATGAAGTGCTGGCCGCGGCCGATCACCCGCGGACGCGGATGGTCACGCTCTCGCACGTGGAATTCGGCAGTGGCTTTCGCAACGACCTGGCCACGATCGGCCGGTTCTGTCGCGGGCGCGGCATCCTGTTCTGCGTCGATGCGATCCAGTCACTGGGCGTCCTGCCGCTGGATGCCCGGGCGATGAATATCGACTTTCTGTCGGCCGACGGCCACAAGTGGCTGCTGGGTCCTGAGGGCGCTGGCATCTTCTTCTGCCGCCGCGAACTGATCGAACAGACGCATCCGCCGCTGATCGGCTGGATGAACGTGGTGGGTGCTCTGGATTTCGACCACATCGATTTTCGCCTGCGCGACGATGCGGCGAGGTTCGAGTGCGGATCGTGGAATGTGCCGGGTTTTCTAGGCCTCAAGGCCTCGATCGAGTTATTGCAGGAGGCGGGCCTGGCCGCAGTGACAGCGCGGGTGAAGATGCTGACCGACCAACTG